>JANQSB010000545.1 GCA_028284295.1 Myxococcota bacterium
CTGCGACCCCATCCTGCGAGAGGAAACATGAGCAACGCCAATCCCCCGGCGACCTTCGAGGCCTTCCCCCGGCGCGACGGCCAGCTTCACGTCGAGCAGGTCCCGGTGGCCGACATCGCCGAGGCCGTGGGCACGCCCGCCTATCTCTACAGCGCGGGCGCGCTGGAAGCCGCCCACGACGGACTCGCCGGGGCCTTCGCGGGTCGACCCGCCCTGCTCTGCTACGCCATCAAGGCCAACATGAACCTGGCCGTGGTGAGCCTGCTCGTTCGCCGCGGCGCCGGGGTGGACGTCACCAGCGGAGGCGAGCTGTTCCGCGCCCTGCGCGCGGGTGCCGACCCGGCGCGCATCGTCTACTCGGGCGTGGGCAAGCGCGACGACGAGATCCGCGCGGCCCTCGAGGCCGGCATCAAGATGTTCAACGTCGAGAGCCGGGCGGAGCTGCGTCATGTCGACGCCGTGGCAGGGGCCCTGGGCGTGCGCGCGCCGGTCGCCTTCCGCGTCAATCCGGACGTCGACCCGAAGACCCACCCCTACATCTCCACGGGCCTCAAGACGAGCAAGTTCGGCATCCCCATCGGAGAGGCCACCGCGGCCTACGCGGAGGCGAAGGCGCTCCCGAACGTCGACGTCCGGGGGGTCGACTGCCACATCGGCAGTCAGCTCGTCAGCATCGAGCCCTTCGCGGACGCCCTGGCCCTGGTGCGCGACCTGGTCGTCGAGCTGCGCGCGGCCGGACACGCCATCGAGGTGGTGGACGTCGGCGGCGGCCTCGGGGTGACCTACGCCGAGGAGGTCCCGCCTTCGCCGACCGCCTACGCGGCCGCGGTGACCGGTGCGGTGGGCGACCTCGACTGCGAGATCGTGGTGGAGCCCGGTCGCTCGATCGCCGCCAACGCCGGCATCTTCGTGACGCGGGTCCTCTACCAGAAGGGAAGCGACGAGAAGCACTTCGTGATCGTGGACGGCGCCATGAACGACCTGCTGCGACCCGCGCTCTACGGCTCCTACCAGCGGGTCGAGCCGGTGGGACCGGCCCGCGCCGGCGTTCGGAAGGTCGACATCGTGGGGCCGGTCTGCGAATCCGGTGACTTCCTCGCCAAGGACCGCTCCTTCCCGAGCGTCGAGGAAGGAGACCTGCTCGCCATCCGCTCGGCGGGCGCCTACGGATTCGCGATGTCGTCGAACTACAACGGCCGCCCGCGGGCCGTCGAGGTGCTGGTGCGCGGCGATCGCTACGAGGTGGTGCGCGAGCGCGAGAGCCTCGAGGACATGATCCGCGGCGAGCGGATCCCCCAAGAGCTCTAGGAATCGAAGCCCGGGGAACGAGGCCCAGGAGAACGAGGCCCAGGAGAACGAGGAAGGAAGCTTGGGAGACGCAATCGAGTTCACGAAGATGCACGGAGCCGGAAACGACTTCGTGATGCTCGACGGGATCCGCGCGGAGCTCCCGGAGATGGAGTCCTTCGCGCGCCGCATCGGGCACCGGCAGCTGGGCGTCGGCTGCGACCAGATCCTCGTGGCCCGTCAGCCGCGCGACCCCGAGACCGCCGACTTCCGCATGGAGATCTACAACCAGGACGGCAGCCAGGTCGAGATGTGCGGCAACGGCATCCGCGCCTTCTTCAAGTACCTGCGCGACCGGGGCTACACGGACGCCGACGAGCTGCGGGTCGAGACCCTGGGTGGCGTGGTCCGGCCGCGCTGGGCCGGCGAGGACCTGGTGCGCGTGGACATGGGAAGACCCGTGCTGACCCCCGCCAAGATCCCCACCACGCTCTCGGGACGCGACCCGGCGGGGGACGGCCCGGTGCTCGACGTCACCCTGCACCTGGAGGGACGCGCCGATGACGCGGCGGTGATCGTGTCGTCGGTCTCCATGGGGAACCCCCACGCGGTGGTCGTGGTCGACGACGTCGAGGAGGCGCCCGTCGCGAGCCTGGGTCCGGAGATCGAGTGCCACCCGGCCTTTCCGGCCCGGACCAACGTGGAGTTCATCGAGATCGTGTCGCGCAGCCATGTCCGCCAGCGCACCTGGGAGCGCGGTGTCGGCGAGACCCTGGCCTGCGGCAGCGGGGCCTGCGCGGTCGGGGTCACGAGCATCCTCCGCGATGCGGTGGACCCCGCGCTGCGGGTGGAGCTGCGCGGCGGCGACCTCGAGATCGAGTGGGCGGGGGGCGACGCCTCCGTCTTCATGACGGGACCCGCCGCCGAGGTGTTCACGGGTCGCTTCCCGGCCTGAGACCGGGCAGCGCACGACGAGGAGGGGATCGTGTTCGAAGGCGTGATGACGGCGCTGGTCACCCCGTTCCGGGGCGGCCAGATCGACGAGCCGGCGCTGCGGGCCCTCGTCGAACGGCAGATCGATGCGGGCATCGACGGGCTCGTCCCCTGCGGATCGACGGGCGAGTCGGCGACCCTTTCCCACGACGAGCACGACCGCGTGATCGAGATCGTGGTCGAGGCCGCCGCGGGTCGGGTCCCGGTGGTGGCGGGGACAGGCTCGAACAACACCGAGGAGGCGATCCGGCTCACCCGACACGCCAAGGAAGCGGGCGTCTCCGGCGCGCTGTTGATCTCTCCCTACTACAACAAGCCCACCCAGGCGGGCCTCGTCGCCCACTACGAGGCGATCGCCCGGGCCTGCGAGCTGCCCCTCATCGTCTACAACATCCCCGGGCGAACGGCTTCCAACATCCTGCCCGAGACCCTCGCGCAGCTCGCCCAGCTCGAGTACGTGGTCGGTGTGAAGGAGTCCTGCGGCGACCTCGACCAGATCGCGCACGTGGTCACCCGCTGCAGCGACGACTTCACGGTGCTCTCCGGCGACGATGCGCTCACCCTGCCCCTGCTCTCGGTGGGCGGCGACGGCGTCATCTCCACCAGCGCCAACGTGGCACCGGCGGAGATGCTCGAGCTCGTGCGGGCCTTCCGGAGCGGCGACGCGGCGCGGGCCCTGGCGGTCCACCAGCGTCTGATGCCGCTCTTCGATGCCCTCTTCTGCGAGACGAACCCGATTCCCGTCAAGGCGGCGCTGGCCCTGCTGGGCCTGGTGGACGACGAGATCCGCCTGCCGCTGACGGCGATCAGCCAGCCGAACCGCGACGCGCTCCAGGTCGTCCTCAAGGAGCTGGGCCTGGCATGAGCGCCAAGCGCGTGGCGGTGGTGGGTGCCCTGGGGCGCATGGGCTGCATGGTGCGGGAGGTGGTCTCGCGCGAGCCCGGGCTCGTGCTCGGCGGCGCACTCGAGCGCAGTGGCCACGAATCGATCGGCCAGCCCTGCGACGGCGTGACCCTGTGCGACGATCCCGCCCGGGCCTTCGGCGACGCCGACGTCGCCATCGACTTCTCGATTCCCGAGTCGACCCTGCGAAACCTCTCGGCCGCGGCCGACGCCGGGATCGCCTACGTGACCGGCACCACCGGCTTCGACGACGAAGGCCTCAAGCGGCTGCGCGAGCTCGCCGAGCGCATCCCCGTGTGCCACGCCCCGAACTTCTCGCTGGCCGTCAACGTGCTCGCCTGGCTGGTGCGCGAGGCCGCCGCGAAGCTCGGCGACGACTTCGATGCGGAGCTGGTCGAGATCCACCACAGCGCCAAGCGCGACGCGCCCAGCGGCACTGCCCTGCGACTCGCCGAGGCGGTGGCCGAGGGACGCGGCCAGGAGCTGCGCGAGCACCTGCTGCTCGAGCGCGCCGGAGACGTGGGCGCCCGGGACGCGGGCACCATCGCGGTCCAGACCCTGCGCGGCGGGGACAACCCGGGCGAGCACACCGTCTACTTCGTCGGCCGTGGAGAGCGCATCGAGCTGGTCCACCGTTCCGCCACGCGCGAGCACTTCGCCACCGGCGCGGTGCGCGCGGCGAGCTGGCTGGCAGGTCGCGCGCCCGGCCTCTACGGCGTGGAGGAGATCTTCGGACTCGAGGCCTGACCGCTCGCGACCCCGGGCTCCGCGGCGGCGCCCAGGGTGAGCTCGACGAAGAGACCGTTTCCGAGGGCGTTCTCAATCCACAGCAGCGCGGCGGTTCCGGCCGTCAGGAGCGCGGGACCGTCCATGCGGCCGCGGAGCAGGCGGTCGAAGGAGAGCTCGCGGATCGCGAGTCCCGCCCGGTCGGCCGCGATCTCGAGCCCCTCCCGCGTGAAGAAGGAGACGTGGTGCGCGTCGTGGGTGCGTCGCACCGGATACTGGAGACGCCCGCCGGTCACCCAGCTGCTGAAGCGACCGAGCAGCGGAACGACGCTCCGCTCGTGGATGGTGACGATGTGGATGCGGCCCCCCGGCGAGAGCCGGCGGGCGAGCCCGGCGAGCAGTCCCACCGGATCGGGTACGTGTTCGAAGACGTCCCACAAGGTGATCAGGTCGTAGGGCCCCCGTGCGCTCTCCAGGGCGGCGACGGCGTCGCCCTCGTGGACGACGATGCGGGGACTGCGCGCGCGCGCCTGGGCGGCTCGTCCGGGGTCGATCTCGATTCCCTCCAGACGCATGCCCGGCCTCGTCCGCTCGAGGAAGGCCAGGTACGCGCCCGTCCCGCAGCCGACGTCCAGCGCCGAGTCGAGCGGAGTGCCCCGAGCTTCGAACTCGGCCTCGAGCCGAGCCAGCAGGGCCTCCCACTTGGGCCGGTCGAGATCGGCGTTCTCGAAGTAGTTGAGCGTCTCGAAGGAGGCGACGGCGCCCCGGGCCAGTGCGTCACTCGACCAGCAACGGCAGGCCGGACAGGCGAAGAGGCGGTAGTCCTCGAAGCTCGCCGCGGGGGCGGCGACCGCGTCACACACGGGGCAGCGATCGCCGCCTTCGGTGGTCCGCGTCACGGGCGCAGCTCGTAGGCGGTGATGCGGGGCTCGCGCAGGAGCGCCTGATCGCGCATGCCCCCCGCATCGAGGCGCCTGACCCAGCGCTGGCCGCGCGGTCTCGCGTGCCGCACGACCAGGGTGGTGAAGCCCATCTCCCGCAGCTGTCGCTGGGCGTCGCGGTCGGGCAGCTTGCGGATCACCTCGTCCTCCACGCGCCCGCGCTCGGCGGGGCGATAGGACCCGAAGCAGGTCCAGGTCCGGCGTTGGTGATAGCGCGTCAACAGGATCCGCGGCGGGCCGACGCGGACCTGACGGGACGGCTCGTGGAGCGGCACCTCCACGATGGGACCCGCGTTGCCGAGCGCCCCCAGACGCTCGAAGAACCCGATCTCGTGGGGCCGCGCCGCAACGGTCGCCGCGAGGGGCGCGGGATTCACGGACAGGTTGGCCAGAGCGGCTGCACCCAACAGCACGCAGCCGACGACTCCACCGAAGCGGCCGGCCCGGACGATCGCCCAGGCCGCACCGAAGCCCGCGAGCACGCAGCTGGCGATCAGCAGCGCGACGACGAGGCGCGCGACCACCCGAACGATGTCCAGACCCGGCACCACCCCCGAGAGCAGCGCATAGGGGTCCGGCAGGGTGAAGGGAGCCGGGCTGCCGAAGACGGCTCGCACGAGGTGCTGGTTGCCGGAGCCCGCGGCCACGACCGCCACGAAGAGACCGCCGGCGAGCAGCCACCAGCGGGGGTCGCCGCCGAGTCTCCGCGCCGCGAAGCGCCGGGGAACGCAGAGCCCGACGACCGCCAGCAGTACCGTCAGCCACCCGAAGGAGTGCTTCCGCCCCGGAATCAGATGCGGCCACTGCAGGTAGTAGTGGAAGCCGCGAGCGGGCAGCTCGCCTTCGGCACGTGGCGCGAGATAGGGCCCGTAGCAGAGGGCGAGCGCCCCCAGCACGACCCCCGCCACGAACGCGAGCTGTGCCGGTCGCACGCTGCGCAACCCGTAGCGGCGCAGCAGCCAGACACCGAAGAAGGGCGCCAGCAGGGCGGACGCCAGCAGCGGATAGAAGCTCGCCCCGATCTGGAGCGACGCAGCTCCCGCCAGGCCGATCGCGTCGCGCCAGCGACCGCGCGCGAGGAGACGCTGCGAGAAGTAGAGCGCGAAGACCATCCAGCCACTGTCCCAGACCGAGGGATGGATGACGTGTTCGCCGAGCTTGATGGGCGAGAACGCATAGAGGATGCCCGCCACCGCGCCGGCCGCGGGGACCCCCGTCCAGTCGCGAACCAGGAGGAACATCGCGAGCGCCGCGAAGCCCCACAGGAGCAGGGTCGCCACGTTGTAGGCCAGCGCCGGGCTCGCACTGAAGAAGGAGACGGGGGCGGCCAGCAGCCCCATCGTGATCATCGGGATCCCGTAGGTGAGCGTCTTCTCGGCCGGAAAGCAGTGCGGGGTGTCGAAGAGCGCCCACGGCTCGCGCGTCAAGGTCCAGGCGTTGCGCGAGACGAGCCAGGCCTCGAAGACGACGTCGCTGATCGCGAGACCGTCGACCTCCGCGATCAACGAGGACGACGAGAAGCCCTCCTGCAGCACGTCGTCGAAGAGCCAGGCGCTCGACAGCGCGAAGGCGACCGCTCCCAGGGCGAGCCAGCTGGACGGACGCGCCAGGGGAGCGACGCGACGACTCGCCGCCCGGCCCTCGCCCCGCCGCTTCGGATCGTCGCTGGGGACCGGGGACATGGGCAGGAACGATAACGTCGGAGGGGACGCTGCGGGCGCATCCAGGGGCCTCCGATCGGCCCGACCGGCAGGGAGGCGGCAGCTCGTCCGCAGCGGATGCGAGATGCGGTGGCTCGGGTGATACGCTCGGAGCGACGAAGAGCAGGACTCGCCGGGGCGCGCGGCGCGAGGGCGCGGGAGGAACATGAGCGAGCACGACCGGGATCGCATCGCCGTCGTCATCCCGTGCCTCGACGAGGCGAGCACCGTGCGGAAGGTCGTCACGGACTTCGCCAAGGCGCTGCCCGAGGCGACCGTCTACGTCTTCGACAACGGCTCGACGGACGGGACCGGAGACATCGCGCGGGAAGCCGGCGCCACCGTCGTCCGCTCGCCGCGACCCGGCAAGGGCAACGTGCTGCAGCACGCCTTCCGCGCCATCGATGCGGACCTCTACCTGCTGGCGGACGGCGACGACACCTACCCCGCCGATGCCGCCCGGTCGATGATCGAGCGCTTCCGGGAGGACCAGCTCGACATGCTGGTCGGGACACGTCTCGAGCGCTTCGAGAGCGAGTCGTTCCGCGTCTTCCACCAGCTGGGAAACCGCGTGATCAGCGGCCTGATCCGCGTGCTCTTCCGAGCACCGCTGCGGGACGTGCTATCGGGCTACCGGGTGCTCTCGCGGCGCCTGGTCCAGCTGGTGCGGCTGCGACGCGGCGGCTTCGAGGTCGAGACCGAGATGACCCTGCAGGCGCTCACGAAGGGGCTCGCGGTGGGCGAGATGCCCGTCGCGTACGGCTCCCGCGGCAGCGACAACCCCTCGAAGCTCTCCACCTGGGGAGACGGCTGGCTGATCCTCAAGTGCATCGCGCTGCTCTTCAAGGACTACCGCCCCCTCGTCTTCTTCGGAAGCCTGTCGGTACTGCTGGCCCTGGCCGCACTGGCCAGCGGCAGCGCACCGATTCGCGACTTCATCGAGCACCGCTACGTGCTGCACGTGCCGCGGGCGATCCTGGCAGCCGGGCTCGGCGTGCTCTCGATGATCGCCCTCACGGCCGGGCTCATCCTCGACACCGTGGTGCGCCTGCACGAGGAGACGGTCGACTTCTGGAAGCACCGCCTGGACCGGGACCCGTGAGCGCGGACCGGGCCTTCGAGGCGCCGGACCTCATCGAGGTCATGGACGAGGCCGTCCTCTACAACCGCTTCCTGATCGACGAGCTGCACGCCTGGTCGACGGGTCTCGCCGAGGGGCCGGTGCTCGACTTCGGCGCCGGCAACGGGCGCTTCGCGGGCGCGCTGCACGACCTGGCGGTTCCCGTGGAGGTCGTCGAGCCCGACCCGACCCTGCGCGCCCGGATCTCGGCGCGCGGCGTGCGCGCCTGGGAGAGCCTGGACGCCCTGGCCGAGCGCGGCCACGCGTCCCTGGCGGGCCTCTACAGCATCAACGTGCTCGAGCACCTCGAGGACGACCGTGGCTTCCTGGAACACTTCGCGCGCGTCCTGCAGCCGGGCGGCGGACTCTTCCTCTACGTGCCCGCCTTTCCGATCCTCTTCTCCGCCAACGACGTGCGGGTCGGACACCTGCGCCGCTATCGCCTGCGGCCACTGGCCCGGTTGCTCGCCGAAACGGGATTCAGTCTGAACGGGATTCGCTACGTCGACTCCCTGGGCTGGCTCGCAGGGCTCGCCTACCGCTTCTTCGGCAACGCCGACGGAGACCTCTCCGTGGGCGCCGTGAAGCTCTACGACCGGGCCGTGTTCCCGCTGAGCCGGCTGCTCGACCGGGCGGTCGGCGGCTTCGTGGGCAAGAACCTGCTGGTACACGCGATCCGCTCGCAATAGGCTTGGGGGGTGACTGCCGCCCCCAGCCTCCCTCGCGCCGAGGAGCCCGCCGGACGCGCTCCGCCGGTGCTCTCGAAGAACCGCCCCGGCCTGGGCCACCTGCTCGAGCTTCGCCGCGCTCCCATCGAGCTGTTCTGGCGCGTGCGCGAAGAGTGCGGCGACGTGGGCGAGATGAGCTTCGCGGGCAACCGGGTGGTGCTCTTCACGGGCGAGAAGGCACAGGAGGCCTTCTTCCGCGCACCCGACGAGCAGCTCGACCAGGCCGCCGCCTACCCCTTCATGACCCCGGTCTTCGGCAAGGGTGTGGTCTTCGACGGCACCCCCGAGCAGCGCAAGCAGGCCATGAAGAACCAGTCGCTGCGCGACTCCTACATGCGCGGCCACGCGGAGGTCATCGCCCACGAGGTGCGAGGCATGCTCGACACCCTGGGCGACGAGGGCGAGATCGACCTGCTCGACTTCTTCTCGGAGCTGACCCTCTACACCTCGAGTGCCTGTCTGATCGGCAAGCAGTTCCGCTCCGAGCTCACGCGGGACTACTTCCCCATCTTCTACGACCTCGAGAAGGGCACCGACGCCATCGCGTACGTGAACGCCCACCTGCCCCTTCCGGTCTTCTGGACCCGGGACCGGGCGCGCCGCAAGCTGGTCTCCCTGCTCGAGGGCGTCTTCGAGCGCCGCAAGGACGCGCCCCCGGAGCAGCGTGAGCTCTTCGACATCCTGCTGAACCTGCGCGACGAGCAGGGGCGGCCCCGCTACACCGTCGACCAGGTGACGGGGATGTTCATCTCGCTGATGTTCGCCGGGCACCACACCACCTCGGGCACCGCCGCCTGGTCGCTGATCGAGTTCCTCAAGCACCCCGAGCACCACGCACGCATCGTCGACGAGATCGACGCCCTCCACGCTTCGGGCGATGGCGTCAGCTACCAGTCGCTGCGCGAGCTCCCCCGGCTCGAGGCCGGCCTCAAGGAGGCGCTCCGCCTCCATCCACCGCTCATCCTGCTGATGCGCAAGGTCATGTACGACTTCCACTACGACGGCTTTACGGTGCCGGCCGGCAAGCTCGTGGGCGTGTCGCCCGCCGTCTCGAACCGCCTGCCGGAGTGCTTCCCCGACCCGGACCGCTTCGACCCGGCCCGCTACGACGAAGGCCGCGACGAGGACCGCCAGAACTTCGCGTGGATCCCCTTCGGCGCGGGACGCCACCGCTGCGTGGGTGCGGCCTTCGCGATGATGCAGCTCAAGACCATCTTCTGCGTGCTGCTGCGCGAGTACGAGCTCGAGCTCGCGCAGCCGCCGGAGAGCTACCGCAACGACCACTCGAAGATGGTCGTTCAGCTCGAGCAGCCCTGCCGCGCGCGCTACCGCCGACGCGGCTGAGCGATCCCCGAGCCCCGCAGCGGCCCCACCAAGACCCTGGAGGAGACATGCCCGCGTTCCCGCGAGACGAGATCGAAGAGATGGTGCGCCGCTGGGTGGCCGCCAACGACGAGGCCGGAAGCAGCGGCGACTGGTCGAAGATGTCCTCCTTCTACACGGAGGACGCCCTCTACACCTGGAACAACGGCGACAAGTGGGAGTTCGTCGCCGACGGCCGTCAGGAGATCCACGACTGGGTGTTCGGCACCGAGATGGCCGGCCTCGAGCACTGGGTCTACCCCTACGTGCGCACCCTGATCGACGACCGCAAGGGCGAGGTGATCGGCATCTGGCGCCAGATCGCTCCCGTCGAGGATCCGGACGGCAAGCCCTGGGAGATCGCGGGAACCGGCGGCTCGTGGTTCCGCTACGCGGGGGACTTCCGCTGGTGCTGGCAGCGCGACTTCTTCGACCACACCAACGCAGGCGCGGTCTTCGGCGCCATGATGCAGGCCGGCCAGCTCGGCGACGCCATGGTCGAACGCATGAAGAAGGGATCGCGGATGCCGGGCTGGACGAAGCGCGCGGGCTTCGACTGGTACGAGACCATCGAGGACCGCGAGAGCTGAGGGTCCGGTGACCTGGTCGATCGTCGCCGTCGACCCGGTGACCCGCGAGGTCGGCGTCGGGGCCGCCACCTGCACGGTCGGCGTCGAGATGGTGCGGGGCGTCGTGCCCGGCCGCGGCGTGGTGGCCGCCCAGGCCTACACCAACCTGCAGGCGCGCAACGCCGCCACCCGGGCGCTGGCCGCGGGAGCCGACATCGACGAGGTGTTCCGCGCGGCCCGGGACGCGTCGGGGCGCTTCGGGCTGTCGGCCTGGGAGCAGCAGCAGATCGGCGTCGCGACCCTCGACCCGGAGCCCCGCTCGAGGGCCCACACGGGCGCGGACACCGACGCCTGGGCGGGCGCGCGGGGTGCCCCCGCCGTCTCGGTGCAGGGCAACATGCTGCGCGGCGGGGAGGTGGTCGATTGCGCGCTGGCCGCCTTCGCGTCCGAGGATCCGGCGCACGGGCGACCGCCGGACCTGGCCGAGCGCATCCTGCGCGGTCTGGAAGCCGGCGCCGAGGCGGGCGGCGACAATCGTTGCCCCTTCGAGTGCCCGGCGCTCACCGCCTTCCTGTGCGTCGCGCGACCCGACGAGGACCCCGAGGCGGACCCCGTCCTGTACCACGTGGCACCGAGGGCCTTCGGGCTGAAGGGCGCCCTGCGCCACTCGCTCCACCCCTACCGGCCCGCTGCGGACGCGCCCTCGCCGATCGCCCTGCTGCGAAGCTGGCTCGACGCGACGCGCTAGCCCGCCAACGCCTCGCGCTCGCCGTTCAGTCCCGGGGTACCTCGAGCACCCCGTCCGCGATGAGCGCGTCGACCTCGGCGTCCGAGAGCCCGAGCCGATGCCGGCCGATCTCGCGCGTGTGCTCGCCCACCTTCGGGGCCTGGGTGACGACGACGTCCGCCATGCCGCTGCCCTCGAAGCACGGACCTTCGAAGGCCATCCAGCCGAGGTCCTGCTGGTCGACCCAGCGCGGATAGCGACGCGCCTGGAAGTGCGGGTCGCCCGCCTGCTCGGCGCCGGTGAACATCGGCGCCGACGGCACTCCGAACATCTGCAGTCCGGCGACCACGGCGGTCTTCGTCTGGGTGCCGGTCCACTCGCGGATCTGCGCGTCGATCTCGTCCTGGGCGGCGCGTCGTCCCTCGAGCGTGTCGTACTCGGGCTTCTTCGCCCACTCCGGCTCGCCCATCGCGGCTACGAACTTCTTCCACGCGGAGTCGCTGTCGATGGTGATGGCCACCCACTGATCGCTGCCCGCACACGGATAGCTGCCCCAGGGCGAGCCCCATTCGCTGCGGTTGCCCCGGGGCTGCTCGCTGCCCGGCTCGAGGCCCACACGCAGCAGCAGGTCGCCGATCAGGCCGGTGACGGTCTCCACCTGGGCGAGCTGCACGTGACCGCCGAGACCGGTTCGCTGGCGACGCAGCAGGCCCGCCAGCACGTTCAGCGCGGTGACGCGACCGGCCAGGTGGTCGGGGAAGATCGACGTCGATCCGGCCGGCTCCTCCTGATCGTCGTAGCTCCACAGGTGCACCAGTCCGCCCACCGGCTGGGTGCTGGGGCCGTAGCCGATCCAGTCCGACCAGGCGCCGTGCGCACCGAGCAGCTGGGCGCTGCCCATCACCACCCGCGGGTTGATGTTGCGAACCGTCTCCCAGCCGACGCCCATCTTCTCCATGGCGCCCGTCGAGCTGTTCTCGATGACGACGTCGGCCTGCTCGATCAGCTTGTGGACGAGCTCGCGTCCGCGCGGCTCCTTCAAGTTGACCCCGAAGGCCTGCTTGCTGGTGTTCGAGGACGCGAAGGAGGCGCTCATCTCGGTGGACATCACGACGCGGATGAAGTCCGGCGCCGAGCGGCTCTCGACCTTGATGACCTCGGCTCCGAGGACCGCGAACAGACGCGCCGCCTCGACCCCCACGCCGCCGATCCCGAAGTCGACGACCCGCAGGCCCGCGAACGGGAGCGACGGCTCGGGCGGCGGACCCGACGGCGCTTCCCGCCGCTCGCTCCACAGGCCACCCCCCGACAGCTCGGCGGCGATCTCGTCGTCGTGCTCGCCCGGCTCCGGGGCGCGGTGGCGATAGCCCTGGACCTCACCGTCGATCTCCGCGAAGCCCGCCTGCATGGGCCCGCGTGCACCGGGCGCGTACTCGACCTCGGGGAAGGTCCCGCGCGACACGAAGTGCTCGTTGGCGAGCACCTCGTCGGGATTCAGCACCGGGGTGCAGACGATGCCGCGGCGCTGCGCCTCCCGGGCGAGCTCCTCGTGGTCCAGGGTCTCGAACAGGTCGCCGATGGCCACCGCCAGCGCGTCGGCGATCTGCATGCGACCCAGGAAGGAGTCGTAGAGGGGGTCCTGGAGGTACTCGGGGTCGCCCAGCCACTCGCGCATGGCGTGCCACTGTCTCGGCGACAGGATGACGAGGCGCACGTAGCCGGTCTTGCACTTGTAGATCTTGTACATCGGACCGGAGCCGACGCGACCTTCCACCTGGTCGTTGCCGCGAGCGCGGTTGTAGGTGCCGTTCGAGAAGGCCCAGTTGGTCTGCTGGGCGAGGGCGAGCACGGTGGAGAGATCGATGGTCTGGCCGTGGCCGGTCTGCTCGCGCTGCCACAGCGCGGCCAGCACCGACCAGGCCCCCATGACACCCGCGATGTCCCAGGCGGGTGTTCCGGGCGGAAGCAGCGGCTCCTTCTCGGGCACGCCGGCCTGCCACTGCATGCCGCCGATGGCCTCCAGGGTGGCGTCGGTGCTCGCCCAGTCGCGGTAGGGACCGGTCGCTCCGAAGTCCGAGACCTGGAGCACCACCAGCGCCGGATTGGCGGCGCGCAGGGCGTCGGCGTCGAGGTCCCGGGCCGCCAGCCCGCCCGGTCCGTAGCTCTCGATCAGCACGTCGGCCCGCTTCGCCAGCTCGCGCACCCGCTCGACGTCGAAGCGGATGCCGCGCTTGTTGAAGTTCCGGTACGCGAAGTAGAGGCTGCGACCTTCGTGGAAGGGCGGTGCCTGACGGGTTCGCCCGCCTCCTTCTTCTTCCACCCGGATCACGTCGGCACCCAGATCCGCCAGGAGGCGTCCGGCCAGCTCGCCGCTGCCGTCGGCGAGGTCGAGGACCCGGATTCCGTGCAGGGGGGCTTCTTCGGAGGAGGCGTCGCGAGACATGAGGGGCTCCTGTCGCATGGGCCCGTGGCCATGGGCCGGTGGAGAGCGGCGAATGGAGAGAGGCGATTCGGGACCCCGAACACTAGCGAGCCCTCCCCGCCCGCTCCCGTCTCGCGTCGGTCTCCGGGTCGGCGATCCGGTACGCTTCCGGCATGGCAGAACCCGGTTCAGCCGACGGCGCCTCGAGCGCGACCGGCCGTTTCAACCACCGGGCCTGGATCGGGCCGCTGGTCGCGATCTTCGGCCTCCTCTCCTACTTCACGCTCTTCTACCGCTGGCCCCTGACCCGCGACCTGCCGTGGCTGAACCTCCTGATCCTCCTGGCCGCCATCGGCGTGTCGCTCACCGCGCTTCCCCGGGCGCGCTCGACCGCGGGCCGGGTGGGCGGCGGGGTCGGGCTCTTCGTCTCCGTCGCGCTGGCCGGGCTGCTCTGCTTCTACGTCTTCTCCCTCTCCTACCGGCTGCCGGACGCCGGTCGCGTGGTGGACGACGGAACCCGGCTGCCGGAGATCTCGCTCGCCTCGGCGCGGGGCGAGGCCGTCGACGTCGCCGCGGCCGCCCGCGACAAGCTCATCCTGGTGTTCTACCGCGGGCACTGGTGACCCTTCTGCATGTCGGAGCTGCACGGGCTGCAGACACGGATCACCGAGTTCGAGAAGGAAGGCACACGGGTCATCGCGGTCAGCCCGGACAGCGTCGAGCTGAACCGCGGCGTGGTGGACCGTTTCGGCCTCTCCTTCGACGTCCTCTCGGACCCGGAGCTCGCCCTGACGGACGCTCTGGGGCTGCGCCACGAGGGCGCCGGTATCGACGGGGGCGACGTGCCGCGTCCCGCCACCTTCATCGTCCAGGACGGCCGCATCGTCTGGCGCGACCTCACCGACAACTGGCGCGTGCGCATCCAGGCCGACGAGCTGCTCGCGGCCCTGCGCGAGGTGACCGGCCCCTCCTGAGCGGATGCGGGCTGGCGGCCCTCAGTCTCGCAGGTTGCGTCGGCGCTCGAACACGAAGCCCGCACCGCGGCTGATCCTCGCCAGGCCCAGCTCTGCGGGATCCGGCAGGGGCTCGGCGTCCGGATCGATGACGATCTCCCACGCCAACGCCGCGTCGCCCGCAGCCACGGGACGACAGCGGGCGCGCGGGTTCACCCGTCCCGCGATCGCGTCGAGCGCGGGGTGGGGGGCCGCGTCGAGGGTCGCGAACCACGAGTACGCGTCGCCTTCCCGAAGCGCCGGGCAGTCGTGGATCGCGATCCGAACCGCTTCGTCTACCCGCTCCACCCGGAGGTCCACGTAGGCCCGGGGGCGGAAGCAGGGATGCACCTGGAAGAGCTTCGCGATGGCGTCGGCGTCGTCCCCCTCGATCCGCAGGCAGGCGCGCAGGCGTTCGGCGGTCAGGGCCGCGATGCCCGTCCACTGGGCGGCGCCCAGCTCGCTCGCCATGGCGTCTCCCTCGCGCTCGGCGATGCACAGCATGAAGCTGCGGGCGAGCAGGTGGCTCTGGAGGGCGACCTCCCGGGCGATCACCTGGAGGGCGCGGTGCGAGAAGTCCTCGAGCTGCAGCCCGGGCTCGAAGGGGCCCGCATAGTCGTCCCAGCCCCCCGGCTCGCGCGACGGCGGCGGCGGCGGGATCTCCAGCCGCGCGATCTGCGAAGCGGCCACCCGCTCGAGGTTCGGGTGCGGCGCTGCAGGCTCTTCGTGCTCGTCGATGAAGACCTTCCAGCGGCAGGCGGGATAGCGCCCCGCCGGGCTGCGCGGCGGGCGGTGCAGGGGACGCATCTTCATGCCCGGATGCGTGGCGGCGGCCGTCGCGTCGAAGGTGGGGTCCTCGATGTCGTGGCACATGAGCTTGACGCGGTCGTCGCCGTACGGCTCGACGTCGGCCAGGGCGCCGCAGAAGGGCAGCCAGAACTCCCCGTAGTCGGGCGCGTCGAGGCGGAACTGGAAGTCCATGAACTGCTGTGGGGCACCGATCTCGAGCTGGATGTTCTTGAACACCGTGCCGACGTCCCGGCCCTCGAAGCCGAGCGCCCGCTGCATGCGCTTCGAGTAGACGGGGCTGGCGCTCATCCACTCCGCGATCGAGACGCCCACGTAGGCCTCGCCGCCGAGGTGCTTGGCGACGAGCGGCAGCGCCACGCGGTCCTGCAGGTGGCCGTTCAGCAGGTACTCGCGACCCAGGTCGGCGAGGGTCTGGCGCGAGAAGTCGTGGAGGTCGAGATCCGGGTCGAAGGGGCCCGCGTAGTCGTCGCGCAGGCTCACCCCCGCCGCCCGTCGCCGTCTTCACCCCAGTGCTCGAGCACGGTGTCGAGCACCTCGCGTGAGGCCCCCAGCGAGCCGAGGTGGCCTTCGTCGGTGTAGATGCGCAGCTTCGAGTTGGGCAGGCGATCCGAGAGGTGCTGGCCGTGGGACGCCGGCACGATGGTGTCCGAGTCGCCGTATCGGAGGTAGACGGGAACGCGGACGTCCTCCAGGCGGAACCCCCAGCCGCGACCGAAGAGCGTGACGTCGTGGAAGATCGCCTGCATGTTGCGTCGCGCCCCGAGAACGATGTCCTCCCGGAACATGCGCCGGATCGTGGGCTCGAGGAGCAGCTCCTGGTCTCGCTCCGGCATGGCGCGCGCGAAGAGGTCGATGGCCGGCTCGGCGAGGGGCTCGAGGGTGCGGACCAGGGTGCGCATCATTCCACCGAGGGGCCGCGTGCCACGCCCGATCCAGGGCGCACCCAGCCGGATGAGCGGGCTCACGCCCCCGGGCGCCGCGTCGGGACCCGTCGCGGGCGCCACCCCGCCCAGCACCGCC
>JANQSB010000548.1 GCA_028284295.1 Myxococcota bacterium
ATGACCGCGCCACCTTCGATGCCCCGCCGGAGCTGGCGGAGCCCCCGGCGCCCGGGCAGGCGCCCGAGCTGGCACCGCTGGACGACGGCTACGACGACATGGAGATCTCCCTGGACGACGCCCTGGAAGGTCGCGTCGAGGGGCAGGACGACGGCGAGGCCGCCTTCGACGGGGCGAGGCTGCGCCGGGCTCGCATGCACCGGGGCGTCGAGCTCGAGGACATCGGGCGCGTCACCAAGGTGACGCTCACCTATCTCCAGGCGATCGAGGACGAGGCCTTCGATAGCCTTCCGGCTGCGGTCTACGTGCGTGGCTTCGTGACCGCATACGCGCGGGCGATCGGACTCGATCCGGAGCAGGTGGCGAAGGCCTACATGCCCCGGCTGGAAGCGGCCCGCAAGGGAAGGGGTCGTGGCCGTCTGCTCGGACGCCGCTAACGGAGAGAGCCAGCAGCCCGACGAGAGCACGGGCGAGGAGACCTGGGTCTTCGAGGTGGATGCCGAGCTCGCGGGTCGGCGTCTCGACGCCGCCCTCGCCCAGCTGGCCGGGGTCTCGCGATCCCAGGTGCAGCGCTGGATCGAGGCGGACCGGGTGCTCGTCGACGGGGTCAGCGTTCGGCGCGCGACGAAGGTCGCGGCGGGCTCGGTGCTGGAGGCGAGCCCGCCCCCGGTCGAGACCAGCGAGCTGGTCGCCGAGGCGATTCCCCTCGACATCCTCCACGAGGACGAGGACCTGATCGTGCTCGACAAGGCGGCGGGGATGGTGGTCCACCCCGCACCGGGGCATCCCCGGGGCACCCTCGTCAACGCGTTGCTCCACCACTGCCGCCAGGGCCAGGGCGATGGCCTGGCGTCGGTGGGAGGCGTCGAACGTCCGGGCATCGTGCACCGCCTCGACAAGGGCACCTCGGGGGTGATGGTGGTGGCGCGCAACGACGCTGCGCACGCGGCCCTCGCCGAGCAGTTCCACGACCACACGATCGAGCGCCTCTATCTGGCCCTCGTCCGCGTCGGCCCGGCCCGATCCGAGGGACGCATCGATCGTCCGGTGGGGCGTCATCCGAGCGACCGCAAGCGCATGTCGGTGCGCACCCGCTCGGGTCGCCCGGCGGTGACGAACTGGAAGCTGCGGGAGCGGCTCACCGACGGCGCAGCGCTCCTCGAGGTGCGGCCCGAGACCGGGCGCACCCATCAGATCCGCGTGCATCTCGCGTCCAGCGGTCTCCCCATCCTGGGCGACCCGGTGTACGGCAGGAGCCGCGGGAGCGGCCGCTCGCCCCGAGACGAGCTGCTCGATCGACCGGCCCTGCATGCCGCGGTGCTCGGCTTCACCCACCCGACGAGTGGCGAGCGCGTTCGCTTCGAGGCGCCCCTGCCGCCGGATCTCGCACGGGCCCTGGATCGCTTGCGCGCGGAGTCCTCCCCGTGACGGGCCTGCGTCACGAGCTGCTCGACGCGCTCGGCGTGCGTCATGGCTTCGGGACGCGCAGCAGCGTGACGCCCGCCGCCGTCGCTCGCCCGCGTCAGGTGCACGGACGGGTCGTGGCGCGCTTCGCGGACCGTGTCGTCGATCCGCCCGATGCCGACGCGGTCTGGACCGACGATCCCGACTGCCCCGTGGGGGTCGTGACCGCCGACTGCGTGCCCATCCTGGCTGCCGCGGCGGACGGTCGCGCAGTCGTCGCCATCCACGCAGGCTGGCGCGGGCTGTCGGCGGGGGTCGTGGCCGACGGCATCGAGAGGCTGCGCGAAGCCTGCGGGCAGCCGGTTTCGGCCGTCGTGGGTCCCCACATCGGCGCCTGCTGCTACGAGGTGGACGCTCCGGTCACGGGTCCGCTCCGCGACCGCTTCGGCGGGGATCTCGAGCCCGCCTTGCAGGAGACGCGACCGGGTCACTGGCGGCTCGACCTGGCGGCGCTGGTGGAGACCGACCTGGCGCGGGCCGGGCTCGAACCGAGCTCCCGCGGACGGGTGCCCGGCTGCACGGCCTGCGACCGCGATCGCTTCCACTCGTACCGACGGGACGGGCAGGCGGCCGGCAGGCTGCTGCACTGGATCCAACCCTCGGGCCCCGTGCGGTCGGCGACCGGTGAGGGGGATTGTTGACAGCCCCAGGGGCCGGTCCTACCGTGATTCCACTTCTCCGCTCCCCTTCGAAAGCATCGTCCGACCCGCCGCCCGAAGGCATTTCGTTCAACTTCCGGGTGAAGAACTCCGACGAGAAGAAGCAGACCGAGCGAAGACGATCCTTCCCCCAAGAGCTCCTCCCCCGTTCAGCCTCCTGAGTTCGGGACGCGAATCGGCTCCCGCGTCATAGCCGACCACCCGAGACCTTCCCGACCCGCTCCCCCGGCGGGCATCCCCCACCCGACGCCCGGCCCATCGATCTCTTCTTCCCGGCCCGTAGAGCGCCGGCAACCATCCATCCAGCAGGTCCCCCAGCGGGACGCATCCGATAGCGAGAGAGAGCGAAGCTTGACCACGCAGCGAGTCAGCGACGGCAACGGATCCAGCGGCGGCTCGGCCGCCGGCTCGGGCGGCGCGGGATCGGGCTCCGGTTCCGGGCAGGGAGGCGGCGGGTCCCGCAGACGCGGACGCGGTCGCCGACGCAGCGCGAGCTCGCGCAACGGCAATCGGGCCTCGAAGTCCGACTCGCGGCAGTCGGTGAAGCGCGAGTACCTGCCGTCCGAGGAGGAGCTGCTCGAAGAAGAGGCGCTCGCCGAGGAGTCGGACGACTGCGAGCGCATCTACGTGCGCGACCTCAAAGCGAAGTCGATGCAGGAGCTGACGCAGATCGCCGAGGAGATGGAGGTCGAGAACGCGGCCGGGCTGCGCAAGCAGGACCTGCTCTTCGCGATCCTCCAGGCCCAGACCGCCAAGCACGGCAAGATCTTCGCGGAGGGCGTGCTCGAGATCCTGCAGGACGGCTTCGGGTTCCTGCGCGCACCGGACCAGAACTACCTGGCCGGCCCCGACGACATCTACGTCTCGCCCGCGCAGATCCGGCGCTTCAACCTGCGCACGGGCGACACCGTGCAGGGCCTGATCCGCTCCCCCAAGGAAGGCGAGCGCTACTTCGCGCTCCTCAAGGTCGAGTCGATCAACTTCGAGCCGCCCGAGAAGGCGAAGCACAAGATCCTCTTCGACAACCTCACGCCCCTC
>JANQSB010000564.1 GCA_028284295.1 Myxococcota bacterium
GGGGCTGGGGGAGCTGGAGCTGCCCCAGCCCCGACAGCTCGCGCTGATAGCGGCCGGCGATCTCGCGCCTCCTCGCGAGGAAGTCCTTCAGGCGCGACAGCTGACTCATGCCGAGCGCGCAGAGGACGTCGGGGAGCCGGTAGTTGAGCCCCAGACTCTGAACCTCGTAGTGCCAGGGGCCGTCGGGCGCGTCCTGGAGCCGGGGTTCCCGGACGATGCCGTGGTTCCGGAAGCGCTCGACCGCCGCGGCCCACTCCGGGCGATCGGTCAGCACGGCACCCCCTTCGCCCGTGGTGATCGCCTTCACGGCGTGGAAGCTGGTGGCCGTGGCGTCGGCCAGGCAGCCCACCGCGCGTCCGTCCCGGCGGGCACCGAGGGAGTGGGCGGCATCGGCGATCAAGCGGGCCGAGCGGCCGTCAGCGACCGCGCGCAGCCGCGCGTAGTCGGCGGGGTGCCCCGCGAAGTCGGTCGGGACCAGCAGCCGGGTGGCCGTCGTCGCGACCGTGGTCGCGGCCTCCGGGTCGAGGTTGCCCGTGAGCGGCTCGACGTCCGCGAAGCGCACCTCCGCGCCGCAGTGGAGCGCCGCACTGGCAGTGGCGACGAAGGTCAACGGGCTGGTGACGATCTCTTCTCCCGGACCCAGGCCACTGGCCGCGTAGGCGGCGTGCAGGGCCGCCGTGCCCGAGCTGACGACACGGGCGTGACCGATCCCGAAGGCCGCCTCCAGCGCCGCCTCGAACTCGGCCACCCTCGGCCCCGTGGTCAGCCAGTCGCCCCGGAGTACCTCGAGCACCGCGTCGGCATCGGCCTGATTCAGCGCCGGGCGCGCGTACGGGATGAGGTCCGGAGTGTCCTTCACGGCGGGCCGCCCTCGAGCAGGGCTCTCAGCTCCGAAGGCTCCAGCCACGCGTCGTTGCTCTCGCTGCTGTAGCGGAAGCCGCTGGGAACCGGCTTGCCCTCGAAGCTGGCGCCTCCCTCGTAGGAGATGTCCGGCAGGATGACGTAGTGGTCTCCCCGGTCGAGGGTCCTCCGCGCGTCGTCGGCCCCGATCATCTCCTCGTGCAGCTTCTCCCCCGGACGCACGCCCACGATCTCGATCTGGGCCTCGGGGACGATGGCCTTGGCGAGATCCAGGAGACGCATCGAGGGGATCTTCGGGACCAGGATCTCGCCGCCGCGCATCTGCTCCAGGGCCACGAGCACCAGGTCGACCGCCCGATCGAGCGTGATCCAGAAGCGGGTCATCCCGGGGTCGGTGAGGGGGAGGACGCCTTTGCGGGCGGCCTCCCGGAACAGGGGCACCACGCTCCCACGGCTTCCCAACACGTTGCCGTATCGAACCACTGCGAAGCGTGCCGGCTTGCCCCCGGCGTAGACGTTTCCGGCGACGAAGAGCTTGTCGCTCACGAGCTTGGTCGCGCCGTACAGGTTGATGGGGCTGGAGGCCTTGTCGGTGCTGAGGGCGACGATCTTCTGGACGCCGCAGTCGATGGCCGCGTCGATCACGTTCTGCGCACCCAGGATGTTCGTCTTGACCACCTCGAAGGGGTTGTACTCGGCGGTCGGGATCTGCTTGAGGGCGGCCGCGTGGACCACGAAGTCGATGCCGTCGAAAGCGCGATAGCAGCGGTCGCGGTCGCGGACGTCGCCCAGGAAGAAGCGCACGCGGCCGCGGGCGTCGTCGTCGAGGGCCCGCGCCATCTCGACCTGCTTCAGCTCGTCGCGACTGAACACCACGATCTTGCGGGTGCCCGCAGTCAGGGCCCGTTCGACGAAGTGACGGCCGAAGGAGCCGGTTCCGCCGGTGATCAGGACGCTCTTGTCGGCGAGTATCGAGCTCATGGCGAGATCCCGGGAGGGCCGCACGGGAGAGCCAGCGAGCAGAGCGCCTGGGCCATCACTGCCGCCATGATAAGAGCCGCGGGAGCGATCGCGCCAAGCGAAACGAGTGACACACTTCTTCCCGCGGGGCCCGTCGACGTGTGGGGGAGGAGCGCATCGGACCCCGGGAGACGTGGTCTCCCGGGGTCCGATTCACTTCGGGGTGTCGCCTTCCGGTGAAGACGAGCCCGAAGGGGCGTTGCTAGCGGAGGATGAGGCCCTCGAAGGGCGACGCCTGGACCTTCGTCACGCCGATCTTCAGCTCTTCCCTGGTGAACTGGCCGGCCCAGAGGTCCACGCCCGAGGTGGGGTTCGAGGTGGCGTCGTTCTCGACCTTCAGGAAGTCGCGGTAGCTCGGGATCCGGACCTGGCAGAGCAGCTGGTTGAAGACCGCCGTGCAGCTGCGGCTGAAGTTGGGAGCCACGAAGCGAACGGTCGCCGAGCAGCTCGCACCCGGAGCCAGCGACCCGGGGCAGGTGTGGCTGAGCAGCTGGAAGGGGCCCGAGCCCGCGACGCCGATGCTGCTGATCCGGACCGGGCGGTCCCCGACGCTCTCGATCTGCACGACCTTGGTGACGACGTTGCCCGCCGAGACGAACCGGAACTGGACCGGATCCGGCGAGATGCGAAGCTCGCCCACGTTGCCGCGACCGAGAACGACCGCCGACGGACCGCTGCCGACGCGCACGTCGAAGTTGCCCAGGGCGGAGTCGACCCGCAGGGTGTCGGCGCTTCCGAGCAGCGCCGCGAAGGTCCCGGCCTCGTTCTCGCCCACGTCGTTGGCGGCACTCGAGTAGGAGAAGTAGTCGAGGTAGTTGCCCTGGGCGTCCCGCAGCTCGATGCCGCCGCCCGAGCGGTCCACGATGGCCACGTCACCGTTCGGCAGCGCGCGGATGCGGCCCGGGTGGAAGCTGCCGCTGAACGGGTCCACGGTGGTCGGGTCGAGCGTGGTCTCGTGGATGGAGAAGATGTAGG
The DNA here is from genome assembly GCA_028284295.1 of Myxococcota bacterium. GTDB lineage: Bacteria > Myxococcota_A > UBA9160 > UBA9160 > UBA4427 > JAJDAN01. The sequence goes on from JANQSB010000564.1 coordinate 2,857, forward strand.
CGCGATTCAGACTCCGCGAGCCGACCAGGACGTGCTGCCCGTTGTCGGAGATCGTCAGGTCCTCGGGATTGTCGAAGGTGCCCGTCCCGATGACCCGGGCCCCGGGGTTTCGCATGTCCCAGCGCACCACCGAGCCGTCGTCGTTGACGCCGAAGAAGAGGAAGCCCGAGATCCCGATGTAGCGGATGTCCTCGATGGGGAAGACCAGGCTGCTGGACACACAGCAGCTGGCCGACACGACCGTGACGGTCGCCGAGTCGCGGTAGCTGACGAAGAGCTGGTCGCCCGCCGGATCGAGCGCGAAGCCGCGCGAGTCCGTCTCCGGCAGCGGGAAGTAGTCCACGTCCGCCGGGTCGCGGGTGACCAGGTCGACGAAGGCCACGTAGTCGCGCGCCAGCACGTAGGCGGTCTCTTCGGAGGGGTGGACGATCAGCTCGTGCGGCTCGACGTTTCCGGCCGGGGCCTGGGGGCTGCGGATGTCGATCCGCGCGACCTCGGTTCCCGAGAAGAGGTCGATGACCGAGAGATCCTCGCTGCCGTAGTTGAGGACGTACGCGTAGGGTGCCGACGATGCGGCAGCCGCCCAGACGCAGCTCAGCGCGAACGCAGCGACTGCGATCGCGATCTTCGTTGCCATCGCCGCCAGAGCCCCGTTTCCCGCGTTGCTTCCCGCCATGAGTCACTCCTTCGTGGGGCCCGGCCGCGGCGCCCCGGTTCGAGGTGGATGACTCTGGGTGCGGAAGTTGCCGGGGGTCGTTCCCCGCCTGGGGGGGCTTCGGGTGTGATCTGCTTCACACCGGGGGGCATGGGCCCCGAAGCGTCGGGCTCAGCGGGGCCGGCCGTCGGGTCCGAGGGTTCGATCGGCTTCGGAGATCATCTCCCGGATCTGGTTCCAGTCGGCGTCGGACGCATCGTCCCCCCGCAGCTCGGAGAGCGTCACGGTCGGGACCAGATCGGGCTCCAGGCTGGCGCCGACGCGGAACAGATCGAGCAGCGGGACCGCGGCCAGCACCCCGGCGAGCGGGCGATCCTTCTGCCGCGCCGTGGCTTCGAGGCCGCGGTCGATCCCGCGGACGGCCTTGGCGACGCAGCGGTCCACGGTCTCGCGCTCGGCCAGCGGCAGCCCGTCGGCCACGGCCAGGCCGTTCGCCACGGCGAACAGGTCCCGGAGGAGCTCCTCGCGCTGTCCGTCCGGGAGCTGTGCCAGGGCCCGTCCCAGGACGCGCCCGGCAAACGCAGTCGGGACCGGCTGGCGACTGGCCGCCGCCGGGTCCGGAGCGTCCTCGAGCTCCACGTCCCCGAGCTCGACATCCGTGGCGTCGAGCGGCCGATAGGCCTCCAG
>JANQSB010000569.1 GCA_028284295.1 Myxococcota bacterium
CTGACCGAGCCCGGTACGAACATCGAGCTGGGTAGTGCCTACCTCGAGTACCTGGCGGAACGCTTCCCGGATCGGCTCTCCGCCACCATCGGGAGCTACAACGCGGGACCCAACGCCGTGGCGCGCTGGCTGCGCGGTGAGGCCTCCGAGTGGGACGACGACGTCTGGGTGGAGGACATCCCGTACGGCCAGACCCGCGCCTACGTGAAGCGCGTCCTGCGCAGTCTGTACGTCTACCAGCGGTACTACTGAGGCCCGTTCGCGGTTCCTCCGCCGCGCCTCCGCCTGCGATCGGCTGTTGTATCCTGAGCGGCCCTCGGCAAAGCCGCGGCTTCTCTGGTCGGTAGTCAGGAGTACAGGTAGATGGGACCGCTCTCAGGAATCACCATTCTCGAAATCGCCGGGATCGGCCCCGGCCCCTTCGCGGGCATGATGCTCTCGGACATGGGGGCCGAGGTGATCCGGATCGATCGCGCCGATCGCGTCAAGCCGCGCGACGGCGGCGATCCGCCCAAGGACGTTCTCGCCCGCGGTCGTCGCAGCGTGGCCGTCGACCTGAAGAATCCGGAGGGGATCGAGACGGTGCTCTCCCTCGTGGAGAAGGCCGACGCCTTGATCGAGGGCTTCCGGCCGGGCGTGATGGAGCGCCTCGGGCTCGGTCCCGACGTGTGTCTGGCCCGCAACGAGAAGCTCGTGTTCGGGCGCATGACGGGCTGGGGGCAGGAGGGGCCGATGGCTCACGCGGCCGGCCACGACATCAACTACATCGCGCTCACCGGCGCGCTCCACGCGATCGGTCGCGGAGGCCAGACCCCGGTACCGCCGCTGAACCTGGTGGGCGACTTCGGGGGAGGCGGAATGCTGCTCGCCTTCGGCGTGGCGTGCGCGCTCGTCGAGAGCGGTCGGTCCGGCAAGGGGCAGGTGGTGGATGCGGCGATGGTGGACGGTGCCTCGTCCCTGATGGCCATGATCTACTCCTTCAGGGCCATGGGCATGTGGCGCGAAGCCGGTACCAACATGCTGGACACCGGCGCCCACTTCTACGACGCCTACGAGACCAGCGACGGCAAGTACGTCTCGATCGGCTCGATCGAGCCGCAGTTCTACGCCCTGCTGCTGGAGCACTCGGGTCTCGGTGAGCAGGAGATTCCGCCGCAGATGGACCGTTCCCAGTGGCCCGAGATGAAGCAGCGGGTCGAGGCGATCTTCAAGACGAAGACCCGGGACGAGTGGTGCGAGATCATGGAGGGCACCGACGTCTGCTTCGCGCCCGTGCTCGACCTCGACGAGGCGCCGCTCCATCCCCACATGAAGCATCGCGAGACCTTCGTCGACTTCCACGGCGTGACCCAGCCCGCTCCGGCGCCCCGTTTCGATCGCACACGCCCCGAGCTGACGAGGCCGCCGTCTCACGAGGGGCAGCACACCGACGAGGTGCTCGAGGCCTTCGGCTTCTCCTCCGACAGGATCCAGGCGCTGCGAGACGCCAAGGCGATCGCCTGAGCGCAGAGCGTGGATCGCCCGGCCTGACGGCCCGATCCGCGTGCGCGGGGCGGCAGCGTCTGCTTGCCCACGATACCCTGCGCCTCAGCGAAGACCGGCGCATCGCTCCGCGCCCGGAGGAGGGGACTCTTGAATC
>JANQSB010000592.1 GCA_028284295.1 Myxococcota bacterium
CGTTCACGAGGGCAACGGCCCCTTCCGGCGGCGGACTCCGATCGCCCCGGACGAGACCCCAGGCGGCGAGCGCGATGCCGGCCGCCACTCCGACCGCCAGCAGGCCGCTCGCCCGGCGGTCGTCCGACTCCTTCGCGCTCAGGCGCGCCGCCCGCGCCGCGCGCGGAGAAGCGCCGAGACCGAACCGAGCCCGGTCAGCGCGAGCCACCCACCCGAAGGCTCGGGCACGTAGGTGGTGAAGTCGACGTCCTCGTAGCGGAAGTGGCTGTCGCGGGCGCCGCTGCTGTAGAGCAGGTCGGAGAACTCGTCCTGGCCCGCGCCGGGTGTCGCCCAGAAGGCGAGGGCGTCCTGGATCTGCTGGATCTGGGCGGGCGAGAAGAACGCGTCGAGGTCGTCCTGGAACTCCGTGAAGCCCTCGTTCAGGGCCTGGATCGAGCCCGAGAGGCCGTCGCCGTTCTCGCGGAACTCGTCGCGGGTGGGCGAGTAGGTCTCCACCGAGATCGAGCCGACGCCACTCCGATCGTTGATGTCGAAGGTGACCAGGCGCAGCCAGCCGTCGCCGCCGTTGGGCGAGAAGCTCTGGAAGTCGGCGAGGATCTCGCGCACGTCGAGCCCGGCGTCGTTGGTGCTCGTCTGTCGCAGCTCGGCGTCGACGTGGCCGCAGTGCACCAGGATGATGTTCTGGTTGGCGGCGATGAAGTTCGCGAACAGCTCGTCGGCGGGGATCGAGCTCTGGTAGTAGAGCGGCTGGCCCAGTCCGTGAACGACCGCCGTGAACCGGCCGCCGGCGATCAGGGACAGCACCGGCGGGATCTGGGGCAGTCTCGGCGACGACGCCGGCACGCGGTAGTCGTACATGTAGCGGTGGGTGGTGAGCAGCACGAGGTGGTTCGGGTGCGCGTCGAGGACGCCCTGGGCCCACTCGCGCTCCGCCAGGCGCGGGTCCACCTCCAGGTGCAGGAACAGGAAGCGGAAGGCGCCGAGCTCGAGCAGCTGGTAGTTGCTGAGCCCGCTCGGCGAGGAGCCGCCCCACCAGGGCTCGCTGTCGTAGCGGCTGGGCGAGAAGTAGGTGAGGTAGGCGCTGCCCGCGCAGTCGCGGCCAGGGTCGTTGCCGCCAGCCGCCAGGCAGCTGGTATCGGGCAGGGTGGGGGCCAGGGTGCCGTTGTTGTCGTGGTTGCCCATGGCCGTGCCGTTGGGGATGCCGGCCGCGTCCAGGATGTCGTGGGAGCCGCGGGCGTTCAGCCACTGCTGCAGCTCGTCGGCGTTGTTCACGATGTCCCCGAGGTGGGTGACGAAGACGATGTTCTCGGCCTCGGCGTTGTCGACGATCCACTGCATCTGGGCGTCGTAGATGGCCGGGAAGTCCTTCGAGTAGTTCTGCGTGTCGGGCAGCGCCACGATGGTGAAGCGCTCGGCATGGGCCGCCCCCGCCGACACCAGGGTCAGCGCGAGGAGCCAGGGGCGTAGCGCGGAGGGCAGCATGCTTCCGTTGTACCCGCTTCCGGCGCGCGAGGAAAGGGGATTCCGCGACCGTCCGGAGAGGCCCGCAGGCGTCTTCGCGTCGGGGTCTCCGTGACCGGCGACCGGGAAGCTGCGCGAAGGCTGCTGTCAAACTGCGTGCGCCCGCGCTCCCCTCCGTGCAGGACCCGACCCGTTCCGTCGGCACGGCTAGCCGGTTGCTCGCGGCGGCGTTACCCGGATCGCGTCCGGCGCCGTATCCTGACCGGTGGGTGGCAAGCAGGTCCCGTGATGCGTCACTGCAACGACTCCGAGAGACGAGATGCGAAGGCCGGTCGGGTCTGGCGCCACCTTCCCGCCGCGTGCCTCCGCGCACTCGGGATCCTGTGCGCACTCCTGCTGCTCACGACCGGCTCGCTCGCGCAGGCCCAGGACGCCAGTGCCGCAGCGCGTGCGCGCGAGGCCGCGGAGTCCGCGCGGAAGGCCGCCAACGAGGCCCAGCGCGAGCTCGACCAGGCCCAGCGTTCGCTCGAGGAGGCCCAGACCCGGGCCGACGAGACGCTCGAGCAGGTCGAAGCCGTGGCGGAGACGGCCGCCGAGCCGACCGTGGCCGACGCCCTGGAGGAGGCGCGTCAGGCGCGGCGACGCGCCGTGCGCGCCGAGCGTCGCGCCGCCGAGGCCGAACGCCTGGCGCGCGAGGCCCTGGCACGTGTGGAGGAGCTGGAAGAGCAGTTCGCCTACGACCGACTCGGCGTCTACGTCGGGGGCGCCGCCTTCTACGCGCCGGAGGTCTTCGACGAGGCCTCCAGCGTGACGGTCAAGAGCTCGGCGGGCGCCTCGGCGCGACTCGGCTACCGGGTCCACCCGAACATCGCTGTCGACGCGCGCTTCGACTGGCTCGACGGCTTCAAGGTCCGCCGCGGCGGCAGCGAGGGGGAGATCGACGGCTGGGCGCTCACGGGCAACGTGAGGGCGATCCTGCTGCCCTGGCGTTGGCAGCCCTGGATGGGGGTGGGCGTCGGCGCCATCGTGACCGACTTCGACGGCAAGCAGGCCGACGGGCGAAAACTCGATACGGATGGCACGGAAACGGACCCCATCTTCCGCTTTGCTGCCGGTTTCGACACCTACCTGACGCCGAGCTTCGTGCTCACCGTCGAGGCGGCCATGAACGCGGTGACGGACGACCGCGACTACATCAACTACGGCCAGTTGAGCGTGGGGCTGGACTATCGCTTCTAGTGGATGGAAGATGGAGAGCAGGCCCCACGAAGCTCGAGGAGACCCCCCATGCGAACCCTCACCCAGCACCGACTCCAGCACCGGCTCCAGCGCCCCCGATCCCACGACCCGAATCCGCCGCCCGGAATGCCGCTCGCGACGATCGCCGGCGTCGTCTTGTCGTTGTCGCTCCTGCCCCTGCTGGGATGCTCGTCGCTTCCGCTGCTGCCGGACGGCGCGAACCTCGCGACGGTCGACTATGTGAACGACGCCGACGAGCAGAACCTCGAGCAGGAGCTGCCTTCCGCCATCGACTCGGCGCTGGTCGACGATCGCAAGCAGATCGCGCAGCTCCAGCAGCGGGTGCTCGCCCAGGAGAGTCAGCTCGAAGAGAGCCGGCAGCAGGTGGACGAGCTGTCGAAGACCCTCGACCAGCTGAGCGAGGACATGCGCGTCCAGGCCGAGACCTTCCGCACCCTGGCCGGGCGGCTCGAGGAGACGGCGTCCGGACTCGACCAGGCGCTGAGCGCACTGCCGACGGATACGCTGAGGCTCTTCAGCGACGCCCTGCAGGAGTACCTCGCCGCGGTATCGCCGCCGCCGGAGGCGGATGCCGCTCCCGAGGCGCCGGGTGTCGAGAGCGCCGGCTCCGAGACCACCGAAGGCGGCTGAACGCGTCCGAAGGCGCCGAAGCTGCGAGGGCGCCCGTCAGTCGTCGTGGATGCGGGCGACCATCGACTCGATCTCCAGCTCGACCTCCCGGGACTGGCCTCCCAGCTCCAGGAAGCGGCGCATGGCGCGCTGGGCGGACTCGTTTCGGATCGAGCGTTGGAAGAGCCACCCCTCCTCGATCAGGCCCTGCTCCAGGGGAAGCTCCGCCGCCGCCACCGACTGTTTGGCGAGGGCGACGGCGTCGGGGGGGAACGAGGCGATGCGCCGCGCGAGGGAGTCGACCCGGGCACCGATCTCGTCCGCCTCGAATGCGCGGTTCAGCAGCCCCCAGCGCTCCGCGGTGTCGGCATCGAGGTCGATGCCGCCGAGGATGATCTCGAGCGCGCGCCCGCGTCCCACCAGGCGCGGGAGGCGCTGCGTGCCGCCGCCGCCGGGCAGGATTCCCAGCGGCACCTCCATCTGGTTGATCACCGTCCGGCCGCGCACGCCGAAGCGCATGTCGAAGGCCTGGACGAGCTCGCAGCCGCCGCCCCCGACGCGACCCTCGACCTGTGCCAGGGTGGCCTTCGGCATCGTTCGGTAGCGCTCGCACATCTCGTGGAAGGGGTTGCTCTCGGAGCGGACCGCTTCGCCGTCGATCGGGAACTCGAGGATCGCGGACACGTCGAAGTGGGCGATGAAGAAGTCGGGGTTCGCACTCTTCAGCACCACCGCCCGTACGTCGTGGTCGTCGCCGACCTGCCGCCCGAAGCGAGCGAGCTCGGAGAAGAGCGGCAGGGTCATCACGTTGATGGGCGGTGCGTCGACGGTCGCGGTGGCGACGCCGTCGTCGATCCCGATCCGGAGCAGGCGGTAGTCGGAGTAGTCCATGAGGGCCTCCCTTCGAGGGCCGGGAGCATGCCACACGCCGCTCGGCGGGCCCCGCTCAAGGCGGCTGCATCGGGGCGCCGAAGAGCCCGGGGTGGAACGGGACCTCTATCGCATCGACGACCTGCTGCTTCGCAGCGCCGTCTGGGCCGCCCTCGCGACGGCGCTCTTCGCAGCCGGCCTGGTGGTGGTGGGGCTCGCTCGCGGAGCGCCGCCGTCGGGAGCCGATCCGGGCCTGGCCATGCTGCTGCGCTTCGCGCTGCCCCTGAGCATGGCGGTCAGCGCGTCGGTCGGGCTCCTCGTCGCAGGCATCGCCATGCGCCGACGGGAGAAGCGCAGCCATGCCGTCTGGCGACTGCTGGAGCAGAACCTCGAGCTCTACGTGCCGGACCTGGTGGCCAACTCGGACCTGGGTCGGGAAGACGTGGAGCGCACGGTCCGCCGGCTGAACAATCGCGGGCAGGGGCTCTGGGTCTGGGATCGCGCCTCGGATCGGGTCCGGGACGGCCGCCTCGAGTCGAGCTACCTGCACGTCGAGAAGTGCGACGTCTGTCACGCCAGCATCTCCGTCCGCGTTCCGGCCTCGCTGCGCGAGATCCCCGGCTGTCCCTACTGCGGCGACCCGATCGGCATCGAGCACCTGCGTGAGCTCAAGCGGGACGCGCTCGCGGCCCTGCGGGAGGAGCGTGGCCCGAAGGTCGCTCGAGCCCCCGCCGCGAAGAGGACGCGACCCTTCTCGCTGCCGCTCTTCCTGCTCCTGCTCGTCGCCTTCTGGCCGGCGGCGGTCGTCTACGCGTGGTGGCAGTGGCAGGGTGCCGACTGCGAGCGCCCGGGCTGAGCGCGTCGGCCAGCGAGCCAGCGATCCGGAGCCGGGAAGCGCAAAGGCGGTACGCTTGACCGGCATGCGGGACGACGGGGCCGGCTCGATGCGCCTGGGGACGCTCCTCTGGGTCGGACTGACGCCGGCGCTCCTCTTCTTGGCGCTGCATGCGCGGACCCTCGACTACGGCTTCGTGTGGACCGACCGCACGGAGATCGTGGAAGGCGGGCTGCTCGTCCCGGACGGGGAGGGGATGCGCGCCTTCACCGAACCGCGGGTCGGCGGCGCCGGCGGCGCCCTGTGGCCCTACTACCGCCCGCTTCAGGTCCTGCTGGTCAGTCGCATCGATACGGTCGCCGGCCTCGAGCCCGCGGCCTTCCGCCTCGCGTCCCTGGTCCTGGGCGCCTCGACGATCGCGCTCTTCGCGCTTCTCGCGCTTCGCTGGCTGGGGCGCCCCGCGGCGGCCGTCTTCGCGGCCGCCGTCCCGGCCCTCCACCCGGCCGGGCTGGAGGTGTGGGTGTGGATCGCCGGGATCTCCGCGGCGATGGTCGCGCTGGGACTGGTGGCCAGCCTGTCGTTCGCCGTCCCGTGGATGCGGGAGGGCTCCGCGCGAGCTGCACTCCTGGCCGGCGCGGGCTGCGGGGTCGGCTATCTGCTCGCCCTCTTCAGCAAGGAGAGTGCCCTGGTGCTGGGGCCTCTGCTGGCGGCCATCGTGGCGGGCGACGTGCTGGCGCGTCGCGCTCCAGCCGGTCGTGCGTTCCGCCTGCTGGGGTTCGAGATTCCGCTGCGGGGTCTCGTGTGGGTGGGAGTCGTGCTCGCGCTCGGTGTCTTCCATCTGGCCGTGGTGCGCGCGTCGGTGCTCGGCCCCACGGTGAGCGTCGCCATCGGCGGCAGTCGGCTCGTTCACCTGTGGACCGCGCTCTCCACCTGGCCTTCGAGTCTCGGATGGATGCTGCTGCCGCTTTTCTCCACCACCAGCGACGTCGTTGCGGTGGTCGACCGGGTGTCGGACCCGCGTCCCTGGCTGGGGCTGCTGCTCGCCTTCGGATCGCTTCTCGCCTGGCTCGCGCTGGTGCGCGCGCGGATGTTGGCGGCGGCCTTCGGGCTGGCGTGGATCTGGATCGCATTCCTGCCGACCTCGAATCTCCTGCCGCTCGTCCATGCGAAGGCCGAGCGTCACGTCTTCCTCTCGACCTTCGGCCTGGGCCTGCTGCTCGCGCAGGCCGGGCCGGCCGGCCTGCGGCGCCTGGGCGCCCCGGCCGTGGTGGCGCCGCTGCTCGCGGTGCTGCTGTGCGGAGGACTCGCGAGTCGCACCTGGGTGCGCGCGCCCGACTGGCGGTCGACCTTCTCGCTGTTCGGCCCCGACGTCGCCGGCGATCCGCTCTATCGGGAGGGGCGCTACTGGCTGGCGGCGCTGTCGCTCGAGCAGGGCCGGACGGGCGATGCACTCGGCCATCTCGAAGTGCTGCTCGAGCAGCTCCCCCACCTGCCGGGACACTCGAGCTACCTGCCCTCGGATCCCCGTTACCTCTACTGCCAGGCGCTGCTGCGTTCCGGTGATGCCGAGGCGGCCCGGGCCTGGGTGGCGGAGCTGGCGAGCTCCCATCCGAAGCGTGCGCAGCGCCCGGAGATGCAGCTCTGCCTCGCGCAGGCCTGGGAGGCCGTGGGTCGCTACGGCGAGGCGCTCGCCGTCTACCGTCGACTCGGGAGTGTCGACCACCCCGAGCCTCGCGCACTCGTCGGGCTGGCCCGCGGCCTGGCCCGCCTCGGCCGCCGGGCCGAAGCGCGTGAGGCCCTGTCGAAGATCCCGTCGGCCCGGTGGCGTGACCCGTCGCTCGCTCCGCAGATCCGGGAGGTGGAGCGTTCGATCGGCGGCGCGGCTCCGTGAGCGGCTGGCTCCGCCGACTCGTCGGGGCGCTCGCGGGGGCTGCGGCCTGGGGGGTCGCGGTGGGCGCGGGTGTGGGTCTGGCGGCCGCCTTCGCCGAGGACTATCCGCGCCTCGGGCTCGTGGTCCTGAGTGCCCGTCTCGTGCAGCAGGCCATCGTCGTCTATGTCGCCGCGGCGGCCGCGGGTGCGGGGATCGCGCTCCTGGCGGAGCCGGCCCTGCTGGTCCTCGCCCGGAGGCTGGGGCTCGATGCGGGAGCCCGGGGATGGGTCCTGGCCCTGTTCGTCACGGGCTCGGTCTGGCCCGCGCTGGCGCTCCACGATCGCTGGCTGCTGCCGGCCGGGCGCACCCCCGCGTTGGCGGCGCTGTCGATCGGGGTGCTGCTGCACGTCGCGCTGCTGCTGGCCGGGCATCGCCTGTGGCCCCGGCGTGCGCTCCTCGGTGCAGGCGCGCTCGTGCGAGTCGTCGTCTGCGTCTTCGTCTTCTGCGGCGGCGTGCTGGGCGGCGTGGGTCTCCTGGCGCGGGGCGAGGACGCCTCGTCCCGTCCGAACCTGCTGCTCGTGGTTCTCGACACGGTGCGAGCCGACCGCCTCTCGACCTACGGCTATCCCCGGCCGACCTCGCCCGAGATCGACGCCTTCGCCCGGAACGCGATCCGCTTCACGGAGTTCTACAGCACCTCGTCCTGGACCCTGCCGAGCCACGCGTCGATGTTCACCGGTCTCTTTCCGGCCGAGCACGGTGCCTCGCAGACGAGGATCGAGCTCGCGCGCAGGCACACGACCCTCGCCGAGCTGCTCCAGGAGCAGGGCTTCCAGACCTGGGGGGCCTCGGGAAATCCGTTCGTCGGCGACGCGACGCGTCTCACCCAGGGCTTCGAGCTCTTCGTCGACACCTGGCGCGGAGACAACGCGGCCGCACCGGGGCAGCCGCATCCTGCGGTGTCGGCCTTCCGCTCCTTCCTGGCCGGGTCGAGCCGGGACCGTCCCTTCTTCGCCTTCGTGAACCTGATCGAGGCCCACGCCCCGTACGCTCCTCCGGCCGACCTGCGCCACTTCGTCCGCGATCCGGTGGGCGACGTGGCGCTCGAGCGGATCATCCGGAAGCCCTGGACGGACCAGTTCGCGGGCGACCCCTTCACCGAGCGCGAGCTCCGCATCCTCTCCGACCTCTACGATGGCGAGATCGCCCACGCGAGCCGGATCTTCGGAGCGCTCCTGGCGGCGCTTCGCGAGGACGGCCGCGACCCGAACACCTGGGTGGTACTCACCTCCGACCACGGGGAGCACTTCGGCGAGAACGGTCGGGTCTCCCACGTCTTCACGCTGTACAACACCACGGTCCGTATTCCCCTGCTGGTGCGGCCGCCCGGCGGCACTCCGCCCCGCGTGGACGCGCGGCCGGGACAGCTGGTGGACCTCTTCGCGGCGCTGCTGGGCGCCCTGGCGGTGGAGACCGCGGCCGACCACGACGGTCGGGACCTGCTGGCCGATGACTTCCGCCGCGAGACGATCTACAGCGAGAAGCAGTATCCGGTGCGCGACCTGGCCTTCTTCCGCCCCGCCGAGCTCGAGCGGAGCCGCGATCGCATCGATCCGCACCGCCGGGTGCTGCGTGCCGTGCAGCACGAAGGTGCGCGTCTCATCTGGTCCTCCGACGGTCGCCACGAGCTCTTCGACTTGAGATCCGACCCCGGAGAGACCCGGAATCTCTACGACCCGGCATCCCCGGGCCCGCTGGCGCGAGCGTTGCTGGCGCGGATCGGGGAGTCCGAGGCGCCGGCAGGCGACGTCGAGCAGGCGAGCGACCCGGACAGCCACCTCGACGAAGAGACCCGCGACGCCCTGCGCGCGCTCGGCTACGCGGAGTGACACGAGGGCGTGGAGATCGAGGTCTGGCGACAGGAATCTGGTGAGAAGTCCGGGCTAGAGTTCCGGCGAGGAGAACGCGATGGCCAGCTCCCCCGAGAACGTGACCGCCCTCGACGGGCGCCAGGACCGCAGCCGCCCCGAGCGCAGCCCCGCGGAGATCCGGGCCCGGCGACAGCGGGACGTGGCCCTCGGCTACCGCATCTTCGCCGCCCAGCGCTGGGGAGACCTCGGCGACGGTCACATCAGCGCGCGTGACCCCGAGCGCAGCGACTGCTTCTGGATGCTGCGCTACGGCGTC
>JANQSB010000618.1 GCA_028284295.1 Myxococcota bacterium
AGCGGTGAAACAGGCACCGTCCGGCCATCCCGGCCGTTCGGGTGGGCCGGCGGTGCGGCGCCTGGAGGCACGGGACCATGCCGGACTCCGCGACGAGCAGGCACCACCACGTCCCCACCGCGCGGGACGTGATGACCCACTCCCTGATCACCATTCCGGCCGCCATGAGCATCTTCGAGGCGATCCGGCTGCTGATCACCCGCAAGATCTCGGGCGCGCCGGTCCTCGAGAGCGACGGCCGGGTGGTGGGCATGCTGTCGGAGATCCACTGTCTCGGTGTGCTGGCCTCGGACCAGTTCCACGCCGACGACCACATCCATCCGGTCACCGACTACATGACCCGGGACTTCGAAACCGTCGACCCGGACACCGACATCTACCGGCTCTCCCTGTACTTCCGGGACAAGCCGGTGCGGCGCTTCCCCGTCGTGGACGAGGCCGGACGCCTGCTGGGCCAGGTCAGCCGCCGGGACGTCCTGAAGGGCATCGACGAGATGCGCCGCAAGCTCACGCCGCGAAAGCACTATCCGGACTACCGCGAACCCGCCTGACCGCCGACAGGAGCCCGATCGATGCGCTGCGTCCTGGTCTCACACACCCACTGGGACCGGGAGTGGTACCGCACCTTCCAGTCCTTCCGGGCAAGGCTGGTCGACACCGTCGACCGCGTGCTGGACCTGGTCGCGCGCGACCCGGGCTTCCACTTCCAGCTCGACGGTCAGACCATCGTGCTCGAGGACTACGCGGAGATCCGGCCCCAGCGCCGCCGCGAGCTCGCGGACGCCTGCGCGGCCGGGCGCATCGCCATCGGCCCCTGGTACGTCCAGCCCGACTCGTTCCTCCCTTCGGGTGAGGCCCACGTCCGCAACCTGCTCGAGGGCCGGCGGGCTGCCGCCGATTGGGGGCCCTGCTCCACGGTCGCCTACACACCCGACTCGTTCGGACACCCGGCCCAGTTCCCGCAGCTCTTCGCGGGCTTCGGGCTCGGCCCCTTCGTCTACTGGCGCGGCAACGGCGACGAGATCGCCACCCTGCCCTCCGAGTACCGCTGGCAGGCGCCCGACGGCAGCCACGTCGACGCCTGCCACCTGGCACGGGGATACTTCAACGCCAACGGTCTTTCCGACGACCTCGATGCCGCCGCGGAGCGCCTCGAGAAGCTGGCCCTCGAGCTCGCCGAGCCCGCCCCGCGCGAGTGCGTGCTGTTGATGAACGGCGTGGACCACATGCTCCCCGACGAGCATACCGCCGAGGTGGTCGAGGCGCTCGCCAAGCGGACCGGCTGGGAGGTCCGGCGCGGGCTGCTCGACGACTACGTGGAGGGCGTCGCCCCCGAGGCGACCTTCGAGGGCGAGCTCTGCGGCGGCCGGGTCGCGAACCTGCTCCCCGGTGTCTGGTCGACCCGCACCGTCCTGAAGATCCGGAACCGCAGCGCCGAGCGTGCCCTCGAGGGTTGGGCGGAGCCCTTCGCGGCCATCGGGGCCGCCCTGGGAACCCCGAACGAACGACCTTCGCTGCGGTCCGCCTGGCGCGAGCTCCTCGCCAACCAGGCCCACGACTCGATCTGCGGCTGCTCCCAGGACCGGGTCCACGAGCAGATGATGGGACGCTACGACGCCGCCGAGGAGCTGGCGGACGAGACCACCGACCGGCTGCTGGAGCGGATCGCGGGCCTCGGACCGACCCGTCAGGCGCCGCGAACCGACGCCCACGGAAGCCGTCTCCCGACCGTGCGCATCGCCGTGTTCAATCCCTCCCCCCACCCGAGGAGCGACCGGGTCCGCCTGCCCCTCGACGGGTTCCCGACGGCGACGGCGGCAGGGGTGAACCCGCTGCTGTCGAAGAACCACCGGGCCGAGGGCTTCTCGATCGACGGCGCCCCTGCCCGGCTGGTGGCCGACGAAGGCACCGTCCGGCCTCGCCTGGCTCCGGACGCACCCGTGTACGACGTCGAGTTCGTCGCCCACGAGCTCCCGGGCTTCGGCTGGCGCAGCTTCGAGCTGGCGCGGTCGACCGCCACACCCGACGAAGTGGACGACGGCCGGACGATCGCCAGCGAGCACCTGCAGGTCGAGGCCGCCGACGACGGCACCCTCGCCCTCACCGCCGACGGTCGCCGCTTCGAAGGGCTCCTCGCCTGCGAGGACGTCGGCGACCGGGGCGACACCTACGACCACGACCCCGCGCCTGCGGCACCCGGGACCCCCGACCTGCGGGAGCTGCCGCCGCGAGTCACCCGGCGACGCCACCCGAACGGCATCCAGCAGCTCACCATCGAGCGACGGCTCGAGGTCCCCCGGTCGCTGGCAGCCGACCGGTCCCGACGGGGCTCGGAGACGGTCACCCTGCCCCTGCGGATCGAAGCATGCCTGTGGCCCGGCAGCCGCGTGGTGGAGCTGACCGTCGAGCTCGACAACCGCGCCCGGGACCACCGGCTGCGGCTGGTCTTCCCGACGGGCAGCCGCGACCCCGAGGTCCATGCCGCGACGACCTTCGACACCGCCCGAAGGCGACGGGGGCCGGCGGACGACCGGGATTGGATCCATCCGGCCCCGGCGACCTTCGTGCACCAGGGCTGGACGGGCGCGAACGGCCTCACCGTCATCGCTCCGGGGCTCAACGAAGCCGAGCTGCGGCCCGACGGCGCGCTCGCGGTCACGCTGCTGCGCGCGACGGGCTGGCTCTCCCGACCGGACCTCGAGACGCGCCCCGGAGATGCGGGACCGGCCCTGCCCACACCGGGCGCCCAGTGCCCGGGCCTGCTGACGGCCCGCATCGGCCTGGCGGTCGCCGGCCCCGACGAGTCCCCGAGAATCGCGCACGACTTCGAGCTGGCGCTGCGTGCAGTGGCGGCCGGCGCCGACCCGCTGTGGCCGGCGGACACGCCGCTGCTCTCCATCGAGCCCGGCCACGTGGTCCTGTCCGCCTGGAAGCCCGCCGAGGACGGAGCGGGCAGCGTCCTGCGCGTCGGGAACCCGACGGACCGGACGATCCCGGCGCGCCTGACCCTGGGTTGGAGCCCCGACGCCGTCGTCCCCGTGCGGCTGGACGAGACGCCGACCGGTGCCGCGCAGCCCCTGCGCGACGGTCGGCTCGAGGTCGAGCTGGCACCCCACTCCCAGCAGTCGTTCCGGGTTCCGGACCCGGAAGCGGGCTCAGGCGCCGACTAGCCCCTCGAGCGCCCACTCCAGCTCTTCCTGGCGGAAGGGCTTCGAGAGGATGCGCGCGCCGGGGAGGCTGACGTCGTCCTGGGGATGTCCGGTCACGAGCAGCACGCGCAGGGTCTTGCGGCGCTCGAGCAGCCGACGCCCCAGCTCGACACCGCCCATCCCGGGCATGGAGACGTCGCTCACCAGGACGTCGATGTCGCCGCGATGCCGATCGCTCTCCCGCAGCGCCTCCTCTCCGTCGCCGGCCTCCAGGACGTGGAATCCGGCGCGCTCGAGCATCCGCCGCAGCAGCCGACGCACGCTGTCGTCGTCCTCCACGAGCAGGACCGTCTCGCCGCCCTCGCGTCCGCGGCGCTCCTCGCTGGAGACGCCGTCGTCGTCTTCCCGAGCCCGCGGCAGCATGAGGCGGAAGGTCGTCCCGACCCCCTCCGAGCTCTCCGCCCAGATGCCGCCACCGCTCTCCTTCAAGATCCCGTACACCGTCGCCAGGCCGAGACCGGTTCCCTTGCCCTGGTCCTTGGTGGTGAAGAAGGGCTCGAAGATGCGCTCGAGGGTCGCCGCGTCCATCCCGAAGCCCGTGTCCTCGACCACGAAGCGAACGTACTCCCCGGGCTCGGGCAGGTGGAGATGGGCGGCCTCCGCCGACGAGACCGGACACGCCTCGGTGCGGATGGTGAGGCGTCCGCCATCGGGCATGGCGTCTCGCGCGTTCACCACCAGGTTGACGAGCACCTGCTGGAGCTGGGTGCGATCGGCGAAGACCGCGTCGAAGTCGTCGTGCGCGTTCGCCTCGAAGTGGATGTCGCTCGAGAGCAGCGGACCCGTCAGCTCCGCCACGTCCCGCAGCACCTTCGCGACCGAAGTCGCGCGGGGCTCGGCAGGGTTGTGCCGCGAGAAGGAGAGCAGCTGGCGCGTCAGCTGGGCGCAGTGCTCGCCGGCCCGCTCGAGATCCGTCACGGCTTCCCGTGCGTCGTCGTCCGATTCGACCTGTCCCTTCAGGAAGCGCGCGTTGCCCAGGATGACGCTGAGCTGGTTGTTGAAGTCGTGGGCCACGCCGCCGGCCAGAGTGCCGACCGCCTCCATCTTCTGCGCCTGGAGGAGCTGCCCGCGGCTCTCCCGCAGGGCCGCCTCGGCCCGCTTGCGGGAGACCGCGCTGGCGAAGACCTCCCCGCACAGGCGGAGGAGCGCGATCGACTCGTCGGTCCAGGCATGCGCCCGCCCCACCATCTCGAAGCCGACGGCGGCGATCACGTCCTGCTTCGACAGCAGGGGAATCACGAGCACCGCGCTGCAACCCCGCCGATCGAGGAAGCGCATCTCCGGCGCGTCCGCAGGCAGATCCGTGTCGGGAGTCAGCAGCAGCTCCCGCCCGCTGCCGAACAGGGTTCGTGCGTGTGGATGCTCGTCGAGGTCGACCCCATCCATCGGCAGCCCCGGCGGCGGGACACCGTCCTCGCTCCACTCCCACGCCTCCTGCACTCCCGTCACCGGATCGACGGCGACCAGCCAGGAGCGGTCCGCGCCGGAGATCGGCAGCAGGGAGGCGAGACCGTCGGTGACCCCGCCGTCCATCTCGTCCAGACCGAGCGCCAGGAGATCCCGGGCCATGTTGGCGATGCGCTTC
>JANQSB010000661.1 GCA_028284295.1 Myxococcota bacterium
CGGGCTCCGTATGAATCCCGCATGCGCAGGGCCGCCGCCGTCGTCGGGATCGGGCAGACCGAGTTCGCCAAGAAGCTGGGCCGGCCGGAGCGCACCGCGGCGCTCGAGGCAATCCGCGCCGCCCTCCAGGACGCCGGCCTCGAAGCCGGCGAGGTCGACGGGCTGGTGCGATTCGACATGGAGTCCACCACCGAGGTGGAGATCGCGCGCAATCTCGGGCTCGAGAACCTGCGCTACTTCAGCGAGGTCGCCTACGGCGGGGGAGCCGGCTGTGCGACGATCGGCCACGCGGCGATGGCGATCGCCACGGGACAGGCCTCCGTGGTGGTCTGCTGGCGAGCCCGCAACCGCGGCTCCGGGGGCAGGCCGTGGGCGGCCACGGGCGCGGGTGTACCCGGCGACTACCAGTACACGGCGCCCTACGGCCTGCTGCGACCCGCGGACCAGATCGCCATGCTGACCCGCCGGCACATGCACGAGTACGGGACCACCAGCGAGCAGCTGGGCGCGGTGGCCGTCGCCTGTCGCAAGCACGCGGTCCGGAATCCGAACGCGATGATGCGCGATCCGATGACCCTGGCCGACCACCAGGCGTCGCGGTGGATCGCGGAGCCGCTGCGCAAGTTCGACTGCTGCCTCGAGACCGATGGGGCGCTCGCGGTCGTCCTGTGCTCGGCCGAGCGGGCGCGCGACCTGCGCCAGCCGCCCGCCTTCGTGCTGGCCGCGAGTCAGGGGACCGGCCCCGAGCACGTGGTCATGACCGATTATCACGGTCCGCACTTCCTGAAGACACCGTCGACCTGGGCGGCGCGCGACCTGTTCGCCGCGGCGGGGGTCGCACCTGCCGACGTCGACTGTGCGCAGTTCTACGACGCCTTCACGCCGCTGGTGCTGCTCTCCCTCGAGGAGTTCGGCTTCTGCAAGCCCGGCGAGAGCGGTCCCTTCGCCGCCACGGGTGCCCTGGAGTGGGACGGGGGCAGCCTGCCCTCGAACACGAGCGGAGGCGGCCTCTCGGAGGCCTACGTGCACGGCTTCAACCTGATCCTCGAGGGCGTGCGACAGATCCGGGGCAGCTCGACCAGCCAGGTGGAGGGTGCCGAGCTGTCCCTCGTGACGAGCGGTGCGGGGGTTCCGACCAGCGCGCTCCTCCTGTGCGGGAGCTGAGGACCGATGCCCGACGCGAAGCCGAGCGCGATGATCGCCGAGCGTCCGCTGCCCGCTCCGGACGAGGACAGCGCGCCGTACTGGCAGGGCTGCAACGAGGGCGAGCTGCGCATCCAGCGCTGCGGGGACTGTGGCCATCTGCGCTTCCCGGCACGGCCCATGTGCCCGCGCTGCCAGTCCCTGGAGTCCGACTGGGTGGCGGTCTCCGGCCGCGGCGTCGTCTACAGCTGGGTGGTGTGCCACCCCCCGTTGCTCCCGGCCTTCCAGGAGCGGGCGCCGCTGGCCGTCGTCCTGGTGGAGCTGGAGGAGGGCGAAGACCTTCGCCTGGTCGGAAACTGGATGGGCGGGAGCGCGGACGAGATCTCGATCGGCCTTCCGGTGGAGGTGGTCTTCGAGCGGGTCACGGAGGACCTGCAGCTCCCCCACTGGCGCCCCGTGGAGGATTGAGTCGGGGGCCGCAGTTGCGGTAGGATCCAGAATCTGACGGATCGTCAATTCCGCCGCGTGAGCCTTCACGCGACTGCAGGAGCGCCCCTGACCATGAGCGAGATCGAGTTCGATACCTCTCCCGTCGACGCCTGGATCGGCGTTCCGCTGGGCGGCGGGCAGATGAAGGACCCCGTCGCTCCCAACGACCTGCGCCGCTGGGCCCAGGGCATGCAGAACCCGAACCCGCTGTACTTCGACGAGCGCGTCGCCGCGAAGAGCCGCTTCGGGGCCTTGACCGCGCCCTTCTCGTTCGCCGTCTGCACCGACGACAGCCACGGCGCGGCCCCCGCCATCCAGGGCAACATCGAAGGCACCCACATGCTCTTCGGGGGCGACGAGTGGTGGTTCTTCGGGCCGCGGATCTTCCCGGGCGACCGAATCACCCGCGATCGCATGCTCTTCGACTACAAGGTCACCCAGACGGGCTTCGCCGGGCCCACCATGTTCTCGCGCGGTGACACCACCTACGTGAACCAGCACGGACAGATCGTCTGCAAGCAGCGCTCGACCTCGATCCGCTACCTGGCCGAGGAGGCCCGCAAGCGCGCGCAGTTCAGCGAGGACAAGGACCCCGTCTGGACCGAGAAGCAGATCGAGGACATCGAGAACCAGAAGTTCGAGTACTACCAGAGCTTCCTCGAGCTCGGTCACGAGCGTCGGCTCTTCGTGAAGGTGGGAGACAAGCTGCCGACGCGACCGATCGGCCCGCACACCATCATGAGCTTCACCACCGAGTGGCGGGCCTTCACCATGACGGTCTGGTCGGCCTTCGAGAGCGACGGTCTTCCCAGCTCGCTCCACCAGGCCGGCTGGCTGCCGGAGATGTCGCGCGACCTCGAGGGCGCGGAGGTGGACCCGACCCTGGCGGACGGTCTCTATCACGGCCCCTCGCGAGGGCACGTGCAGCAGAAGTACGCCCAGCTGATCGGCATGCCTCGCGGCTACGGCTACGGGGCCTCGATGGGCGCCTGGATCCTCGACTACCTGTCGAACTGGGGCGGTGAATGGGCGGACATCGTGCACAGCAAGATGTCCTACCGGTCGCCGGCGCTCACCGGAGACCTGACCCTGCTGAACGGCGAGGTCACGGCCATCGACCACGACGACCCGTCGGGTCAGCCGGTGGCCACGGTCCACGTGACCATGACCAACCAGAAGGAAGAGGTACTCGCGTCGGGCGACGCCGAGATCCGGCTTCCCACCGAGACCCTGCCACCGGAGCGCGAGTGAACGCCACGCCCCTCGAGCTGCGGCTCCAGCCGGACGCCGCGCGCTACTGCGCGCCGCGCTTCCTGGAGGATGTGGTCGAGCGTGGCGGAGACCGCACGGCCATCCGTTTCGAAGGGCGCGCGCTCGGCTACCGCGATCTGGAGCAGCAGTCGCGGTCGCTCGCCCGGGCGCTGCTGGCCGCGGGCGTCTCGAAGGGCACCCGGGTCGGCGTCCTGATGGCGAATCGCCCGGAGTGGGTGGTCGCGGCCTTCGCGATCGGTCGAATCGGCGCGGTGCTGATCCCCGTCAACACCTTCGCGACGCCGGACGAACGCGAGTACATCCTGCGCCACAGCGACGCGGCCTGGCTGCTGATGCAACCCGGGCTCCTGAAGCGCGACTTCGAGGCCGAGCTGCGCGGTGCCTACCCCGAGATCGACGGCGGCGAGCCCGGGGCCCTGCGCTGTTCGGTGCTCCCCTGCCTGCGCGGAATCGTCAGCCTGGGAAGGGGTGGCGGGGTCGTCCAGGCCTGGGACGACTTCGTCGCGGAGGGCAGCGCCGTCCCCGATGCACTGCTCGACTCCGTCGCAGCCGAGGTCTTCCCGTCCGACGAGGGCGTCATCATCTACACGTCGGGGACCACCGCACATCCGAAGGGCGTGCTGCACTTCCAGCAGGCGCCGGTGATCCAGAGCTGGCGCTTCGCCGAGTACATGGAGCTGACACCGGACGACGTCGTCTGGACCGCCCAGCCCTTCTTCTGGACGGCGGGGATGACCATGTCCCTGGGTGCGACCCTGGCGGCCGGGGCCACGCTGCTGCTGCAGGAGAGCTTCGACGCCGAAGCGGCGCTGGCGCTGATCGAAGGGGAGGGCGCGACGACCCTGCATGCCTGGCCCCACCAGGAGAAGGCGCTGGCCGAGCATCCCCGGGCCGGCTCGACGGACTTCTCGAAGGTCACGAA
>JANQSB010000200.1 GCA_028284295.1 Myxococcota bacterium
GGCCGACATGGTCGCGACGTGGGTCCGGGAGTCGCTCGGCCAGGCCCCCATCCGGTGCGGGTTGTTGCGCGCGTACTCCTTGACGGCGCGCGGAGCCCGGCGGTCCGAGTTGCCCTCGCGCAGCACCGGGTTCACGGCACTCCCCTTCACCCGGTCGTAGCGGGCCTTCGCCTCGCGCTCCTCGTCGTTCTTCGGCTCGTCCGCATAGTCGGGCAGCGCATGGCCCTGGCTCTGGAGCTCGGCGATCGCCGCCTTCAGCTGGGGAATCGACGCGCTGATGTTCGGCAGCTTGATGACGTTGGCGTCCGGGGTCTTCACCAGCTCGCCGAGCTCGGCCAGACCGTCGGCCTGCTGCTGCTCGGGAGAGAGGTACTCGGGGAAGCAGGCGAGGAGGCGTCCCGAGAGCGAGATGTCCCGGGTCTCGACCGGCACCGACGCAGCGGCCGCAAAGGCGCGGATCACCGGCAGGAACGAGTGCGTGGCCAGCGCCGGCGCCTCGTCGGTCCAGGTGTAGATGATGGGCGGGGACTGGCTCATGAGGCTCTCCGGATGACGGCGTCCGCCAGGACGGGCGGATGTCTACCATAGAAATCGGGCAGATGGGGCCTCCCCTGGAGCCCTTGCGGAATGGACTTGCGCGGCGCCGCAGCAATCGGGAGAATCCCCCTGTTCGCAGGCGTTCTCGAGTTCAGGGGCCTGATCCAGAAGTCTGATTCAGAGGCCCAGGGTCCCGACGCCGCGAGTCAGCTCGACCGATCAGCTCGAGGCGGGTTGGGGGGCGCGACGACGAGGCTGTCGTCCATCTTCCCGCTCCGCCGGATTGGCGAATTCCGGGGGCCTGTACGTGGCTCCCGAAGGCGCCGCGTCAGCCCGAGGCCAGCCGGCGGGATCCGCCGGCGTCGTGGATTGCGGGAAGCCCGCCCGCATTCGGAGAAGGTGGTTCTGAGGGTCTTGTTCCGGGGAAGGTGTCTCGACCGAAGAGCCCTCGAAGAGTTTCCCGGGGGCCGGTGTGTCCGGTCGGGATGAGCCGAGCCCGGAACGAGCTGGGAATGGTCCTGGAGTGAGCCTGGAGTGAGCCTGGAGATGGTGCGTTGACGGCACGCAAGAAGGCCGCCGTGAAGAAGGCGGCCGCGAAGAAGGCGCCCGCCCGGAAGGCGGCCGCCAAGAAGGCTGCGAAGAAGGCGGCCGCCAGGTCCGCAACGGCCGCCTCGCCCGTGAAGAAGGCCGCGACCCGCAAGGCGGCCGCCACGAAGGCGACCCACCGCAAGGGCGCGTCCGAGACCGTCAGCGCCGACAGCACGAGCTCCCCGGTGGCGGCGAAGACGTCGACTGCCAGGAAGGTGGCGACGAAGAAGGCCGCGACGAAGAAGACGGCGGCGCGCAAGCGCGCGGCGCCCGAATCGGATGCCGGGGTCGCGGAACGGTCCAACGCAGCCGAGCGGCCCGTGGTCTCCGAGCCGCCCGCTCCCATGGATCGGCCGCTGGAGGTGGCGGGCGAAGCGACTGCCGGCGGCGTCGGCGAAGCCGCTCCGGAGACCCGCTCGGGATCCGGCTCGGATGGCGACGGGGATGCGCCCGAGCGGCGACGCCGTCGCGGCCGTCGCGGAAGGCGGCGTCGCGGAAGGCGACGCCGGGGGGGTGGCGATCCGGGTGCGGAGTCGGCCGGCGAGTCGGCGGGTCAGGAGACGAGCCCGGCCGCGGCGGCCGATGGCGAGCGGAAGGACAAGCGCAAGTCCCGCCGCCGGCGTCGTCGGCGACGACCCGTCGAGGAAGAGGAGGAGATCGCACCCGAGCCCGAGATCCTGCCCTATGTGCGTCCGAACACGGTGGAGGAGGCGGCCCGATTGCTCGGGATCGAATCGCTCCGCCTGGAGCAGGAAGAGACCATCGAGCACATCATGGACGGCGGCGATGCGCTGGTGGTGCTGCCGACGGGCTACGGCAAGTCCGCCTGCTACCAGATCCCGTCGATGCTCCTCGAGCAGCCCGTGGTGGTGATCTCGCCGCTGCTCGCGCTGCTCGAGGACCAGACCAAGAACCTCGAACGGCGCGGAATTCCGGTGGTTCGCTTCGACGGCACGGTGCGAGGCAAGGCCCGAGAGGCGGCGCTGGAGCGTGTCGCCGAGGGCGGCCCGCTCCTGGTGATGACCACCCCCGAGACCCTGGCGGGCTACGACCTGCTCCCGGTGCTCGCGCGCACCGGAATCTCGCTGATAGCGGTCGACGAGGCCCACTGCGCGTCCGAGTGGGGGCACGATTTCCGCCCCGCCTACCTGCGCCTGGGTGCCCTGCTCGAGCGCTACGGCCGTCCGCCCGTGGTCGCGCTGACCGCGACCGCCACCGAGCCGGTTCGCGACGACCTGATGCGGATCCTCGACCTGCGCGACCCGCTCGAGATCACCGCCTCCCCCCATCGCGACAACCTCGCCTTCGAGGTGATCGAATGCGGGAGCACGGCGCGACTGCGAGCCCTGGGTCGCCTGGTGCTGCGCCTGCGGCGCCCGGGCATCGTCTACTGCTCGACGACGAAGGACGTCGACGCGGTGTACGGAGCCCTGAAGGAGATGGGCATCCCCGTCCACCGCTATCACGGCGGCATGAACGGCAGCGAGCGGAAGGCCGAGCAGGAAGCCATGATGCGCAAGGGCCAGCGCCGGGTGATGGTGGCTACCAGTGCCTTCGGCCTCGGCATCGACAAGCGGGACTTCCGCTACGTGGTCCACTTCCAGACCCCCGCCTCCATCGAGCAGTACGTCCAAGAAGCGGGACGCGCGGGTCGCGATGGCCGCCGTGCCCACTGCATCCTGCTCCACCACGACATGGACCGGGACATCCACGAGTTCCTGCTCAGCCAGAGCCGCGTGAACCCGGTGCAGCTCTTCCAGGTCGCCAAGGCCATGGCCGCCTACGTGGAGGAGCAGCGCGAGCCGGACATCGTCGACCTGTCGGCGTCGTCCCGGGTCTCGCAGCGGGTGACCGCCGCGGTGGTCGCGATGTTCGAATCGGCGGGGCTGGTGCACTTCGATCGCAGCAAGAAGATCGAGCCGCTGGTCACCCACAAGGAGCTCGTGGAGGAGGCCAAGCGCCTGCGCGAGCAGCTGCGCACCCTGCGCAAGCAGGACGGCGTCCGGATGGACGCCATCGACAAGTACGCGATCGCGGAGCGCTGCCGCGCTCAGCTCCTGGGCGAGTACTTCGACCTGCCCATCGAGGAGGAGTGCGGCATCTGCGACGTGTGCCGGCGCGCGCCCGCGCGACCGACCACCTTCTTCGAGCCGATCCGCAAGAAGAAGTCGGCGCGGCGCAAGAAGAAGAAGAAGGCCGGACGCAAGCGCGCGCGGCGCCGCAGCCCGCGACGCAAGCGCGAGGCCGCGCCGGAGCCCGGCTGAGCCCTCTTCGCGCGCCGTGCGGGGAGCGCTAGAGGGCGGCGAGGATGGTGTCGGCGTCGCTCACCTCGAACTTCGCCGGGGCCTCCACGTTCAGCAGCTTGACCTCGCCGTCCTCGACGACGGCGGCAAAGCGCTGCGAGCGGGTTCCCATCCCGAAGTTCGAGCCGTCGAAGTCGAGTCCCAGGGCGCGCGCGAACTCGCCGTTGCCGTCCGCCAGCAGGCTGACCTTGTCGCCGGCGTTCTGCGCGTCGGCCCAGGCGCCCATGACGAAGACGTCGTTCACGGACACGCAGGCGATCTCGTCGACGCCCTTCGCCTTGATGGCGTCGGCCTTCTCGATGAAGCCCGGCAGGTGCTTGGCCGAGCAGGTGGGCGTGAAGGCGCCGGGCACGGAGAAGAGAACCACCTTGCGACCCCCGAAGAGCTCTGCGGTCTTCACGTCCTGGATCGAGCCGTCCTTCATGGTCTTGAGGGTGACGTCGGGGATGCGGTCGCCGACCTGGATCGCCATGGTCGCTTCTCCTTCTTCTGCCTGTTCCTGCTGTGGAACGGGGGTGACGGGGAGCGCGGACTATAGGCCATTCCGCGCGCCGCGAGACCGAGTCGCCGGGTCGGACGCCTCGTCCCAGGCCAGTCGATGGTCGCGCTTGACCAGGCGGTGCTTCGGGCGCAGCGCCAGGACGGCCTCCCAGCCGCTGCCGGCGAGCGCTGTGTCGACCCGTGCACGGCCCGCGTCCGGGAGCGCGCGGTAGGCGTCGAGAACGCGCTGGACCATCCACAGCGTATAGCCACGCACCGCTGGGCTCATCGGAGTGCCGCGGAAGTCGACGTGCTGCACACCGACACCCCCGGGTGCGGCGTCTCCGGGCGTGGCGTGCTCGTCCGCCCAGGCGTCGATCGACGCGATCGCGCCGGTCAGGATGGGCGCACCATCGGCCATCGTGCGCAAGACCGGGCCCAGGGTGTCGGCCAGTCGGTCGTCGTCGAGCCAGCCCGCCTGATCGCGAGGGGGGCGGTTCATGCGTTCGATCCAGGCGCAGACCGGGAAGGCGCGCTCGTAGAGGAGCTTGCGAGGCACCGCGTCGCGGAAGAGATGCCCGTAGAGGGGCCCCATCAGTCCGCAGTCCGCCAGCGACATGGCGTCGCCCAGCAGGAAGCGGTGGGCCTCGAAGTGCGTCGAGAGCGTGTCGAGGAGCTCCTGGGTGTGGGCCTCGATCGCGGGTGCCGTCTCCGCGGTGATGCCCAGGAAGGGGAGTGCCCCGGCCATCCGTTCTGCGAACTTCGCTCCACCCTTCGGATCGCCCACGGGGGTCGAGAAGTCGACGCTCACCTTCGCGACGCTCTCGGGGAAGCTCCAGCGATAGTGCATGGCGGGAAGCAGCCCGAGCTCGTCGCCGTAGAGCTCGATCAGGTACGCGGCAACCCGCTGGACCGGGGTCGTGGGGTACAGCGCCGGAAGCGGGTGGCGCTCCTCGAGGTGGTCGAGGATCTCGCTGGTGTCCTGCCACAGCTCGCCGTCGGGCGTCTCCACGGCGGGGAAGTAGTGGACTCCCGTGCGGCGCTTGATCATCGGGATGTCGGGGAGGACCTCCCGGAACCAGAGCTCCTTCTGCGGGAAAGCGGGTCGCGCCTTGCCCGAGAAGTACGAGACGTCGTGGCCGTGGAAGATGTAGGGGCCCCCTGCGGGCATGCGGTCGGCTCCGGGTCAGGCGGGCTTCCAGGATCCTTCGGCGCGCAGCCACTCCCGGGACAGCGGGAGGTCGGATGCCGACTCGCCGGCTCGGAAGGCGTAGCGTGCGTCCTCGAGCAGCCAGTCCCGTCGCTCCCGGTCGTAGATGCGCAGGTCCCGGTCCGGAACCTCGATCTCGAGGCAGGCGGCTTCGCCGGCCTCCAGCTCGACCCGCCCGAAGCCCTTCAGCTCCTTCTCGACCCGGAAGTGCTCCGAGTCATGGCAACTGACGTAGAGCTGGACGACGGTCGCCCCCGCGCGCGCTCCCTCGTTGCGGACCTCCACCCGGCACCGGAAGCCGTCCGCTGCCCGCTCGACCGCGAGGGCCGCGAGCGAGAAGCTCGTGTAGGAGAGCCCGAAGCCGAACGGGAACTCTGCCCGGGCGCCGTGCTGGTCGAGCAGCCGGTAGCCGTGCAGCAGGTCGTGCTCCACCGAGAGCGCGGTGACGTCCCACGGCATCAGGTCCTCCATGCTGCGGGGGAAGGACACGGGCAGCTTGCCGCTGGGCGAGACCTCGCCGAAGAGGATCCGGGCCAGCGCGTGACCTCCCTCGCAGCCGCCGTACCAGCTCATCAACAGCGCCTCGACGTCGTCGATCCAATCCCGGACGACGATGGCGGAGCCGCCCTGCAGCACCACCACCGTCCGCTTCGCGGCGCGGCTGGCCCGCACGACGAGATCGCGCTGGGCGTCGGGCAGCTCGAGGCGCTCCCGGTCGCCGCCCCGTGCCAGGTCCGCCCCCTCGGCCTCCTGCTGGGCGGTGGGGATGAACTCGCCTTCGTCCCGGTAGCTGAGCCCGGCCACCACGATGGCCACGTCGAACTCGTCGAGCCGCGACAGATCGGCGTCGCTCGCGAAGTGCTCGACCTGCGCGTCACCAGCCGCGGCCGCGATGCCGTCCCAGGGCTTCACGACTCGCGAAGCCCGCACCATGCTGCTGCCGCGGTCGCCGAGGTTCGCGGTGCGGGCGAGGTCGCCCACCACCGCGATGCGGGCTCCGGCGCCGCGCGAGAGCGGCAGCAGCTGCTCCTCGTTCTTGAGCAGGACGATCGACTTCTCGGCAGCCTCGCGTGCCAGCGACAGGTGCTCCTCGCACTCGACGACCTCCGTGCCGGGGCGAGGCTGCCCGGCCAGTCCATCGTCCCGCACCCGCCACGCCAGCTTCTGGCGGATCGCGTTGCGCGCGGCGCGGTCGACGTCGTCCTCGCTGATCTCGCCGGAAGCAAGGGCGGCTTCCATGTTCTCGTCCGAGCGACGGAAGGGATGCGGCATCTCGATGTCGAGGCCCGCGCGCAGGGCCTCGGCGGTGGACTTCGTGCCGAGGAACCAGTCCGACTCGACGAAGCCCCGAAAGCCCCAGTCGTCGCGCAGGATCTCCTGCAGCAGCTCCGGGTTCTCGCAGCAGTAGGTGCCGTTGACCTTGTTGTACGCCGTCATCACCGAAGCGACGCCGGCTTCGCGGACGCAGCGCTCGAAGTGCGGCAGGTAGACCTCGTGGAGGGTACGGGAGTCGACCTCCGCGCTCAGCTCGAAGCGGGTGTTCTCGAGGTTGTTCAGCGCGTAGTGCTTGGCGCTGGCCAGCACGTGGTTCTGCACGCCGCTGACGAAGGCGACCCCCATGGCGCCGGTGTGGTGGACGTCTTCGGAGTAGGTCTCCTGCGCGCGACCCCAGCCCGGGTGGCGGAGCAGGTTGATGGTCGGTGCCAGCAGCACGTTCCCGCCCTTGGCGGCGACCTCCAGTCCGATCGCCATGCCGACGCGTCGCTCGAGCTCGGGGTCGAAGCTGGCCGCCCGCGCGATGGCGACGGGAAAGGCAGTGGCGTGGCCGGCGCGTGCGCCCCGGGGCCCGTCCACCATCTTCCAGGGCGCCAGTCCGAGCGACTCGTCTCCGCCCGCCCACCACATCTCGTCGATCGGGATCGGCTGGAGCCCGCGGATCTCGTGGATCTTCTGCGCCAGGGACATCCGCGCCAGCAGCTCGTCGGTCTCGCGGTCGAGCTTCTCGGCATCGACGCCGAGAGCGTGGTTGCCGGCATGGATGGCATCGGGGTCGAAGGCCTTGCGGATCGGAAGGCCCTGTCGGGGGGAGTCGGCCATGGGCGAAGCCTACCGCAGGGCCCGCCGGGCCAGGGGCCGGGTTCAGGCCCCGGTGGACACCCGAAGCTGCCGGATCCCGCGCAGCACCGGGTTCTCCCGGTAGGCCGGTGCATCGTCGAGCAGGGCCAGGTCGGGGAATCGCTGCGTCAGCGCCGAGAAGGCGACCTGCGCCTCCAGCCTCGCAAGCGGCGCTCCCAGGCAGAAGTGGGTCGCGAAGCCGAAGGCCAGATGCGGGTTCGGGTCCCGCGCGAGATCCAGATCGTCGGGCGCCTCGAAGCGCTCGGGATCGCGGTTCGCCGCACCGATGCTCACCAGCACGAGCGCGCCGGCGGGGACCACCTGGTCGCCGATCTCCACGTCTTCGGTGGCGACGCGGGTCGTCGCCTGGACGGGGGAGTCGAAGCGCAGCAGCTCTTCGACCGCGCTCTCGACGAGCTCCGGCTCGGCGCGCAGCCGCTCGAGCTGCTCGGGCTCCCGCAGCAGGGCCAGGGTTCCGTTGCCGATCAGGTTCGTGGTCGTCTCGTGCCCGGCCAGCAGGAGCAGGTTCGCGGTGGCCAGCAGCTCCCCGTCGCTCAGGACCTCCCTCTCCTCCTGGGCCTCGATCATCGCGCTGATCAGGTCGTCGCGTGGCTCGCGCCGACGGTCTGCGATGACCTCCGCGAGGTAGCCGAGGATCTTCTGGCTGGCGCTCTCCGCGCGGTCGCGCCCGGCCGCGTCCTGGGCGGCGAGCGCCGCGATGAGCGCACTCGACCAGCTTCGGAACTGTCGGTGGTGCTCGGGCGGGACCCCCAGGAGCTCGGCGATCACGATGGCGGGCAGCGGCTCGGCGAGGTCGTGGATGACGTCGAACTCGGACGCCTGCTCCACCGCGTCCAGCTCTTCGGAGACCAGTGCCTCGATTCGCGGGCGAAGGGCCTCGATCCTCCGCGGGGTGAAGGCCTTGTTGACCAGCTTCCGGATCCGGGTGTGGTCGGGGGGGTCCATGATGAGCATCGAGCGCATGCCCTGGGTTCCCTGGCGGATGAAGGGCGGCAGGCGTTCGAGGTTCTCGCGCACCAGCGGTGACTTCAGACGGTCCACGGAGAAGCGCGGGTCGCGCAGCACGCCGTGGACGTCCTCGTAACGGGTGAGCAGCCACGGGCCGGGACCCTCGTAGCCGGCCACGGGTACGGGCAGGACCGGGTGCACCGTGCGCAGCAACGAGTAGACGGGATAGGGATTCTCGAGCGAGCCGGCGCTGCGCAGGGGCAGCAGCAGGTCGAATTCGGGCTCGGGCGGAGAGTCGGGGGCGGACGATGTCCGCGCTTCGCGGGGAACGGCCGCTGACGCCATGTGGGAACCTCCGGGCGCGTCGGAAGCGTGGCGCGTCCCGGGAGGATACCGGCTTGAATTCCCGCTGTCGGTCCCCGACGCTCCGTGGCGTCGGAGACGGCTCCGTCGCGTCTCGCGCCGCAGCCGCCCGCGCCCGCACACCTCACGCGCCCGAGAGGAGGACCGGCCATGATCCGCTACGCCCGGCCCTATCGCGCGCTGCAGGTCGCCGTTGCCGTGGTGCGCGTGCTGCCGCGCTACGTGCTCCTGAACCTGCGCGGCGCGGCGGGCCGGCCCGCCAGCCCGCCCGCCTGGGACCGGGTCCATCTCCTCGCCGCCCGGCAGATCCGGGACCTCGCCCTCGCGCTGGGCGGCGCCTTCACCAAGGCCGCCCAGATCGGCGGGGCACGTGCGGACATCCTCCCGGACCCCTTCATCGACGTGCTCAGCCAGTTCCACGACGCCGTGCCGCCCCGTCCCTTCGAGTCGCTGCGCCCCATCGTCGAGCGCGACCTGGGCAAGAGCCTCGACGCGGTCTTCGCCAAGGTGGACGACCGCGCGCTCGCGGCTGCATCCCTCGCCCAGGTCCACCGCGCCACCCTGCTCGACGGCCGCGAGGTGGTGATCAAGATCCAGTACCCGGAGGTGCGTCGGGTCATTCCCCTCGACCTGTCGATGCTGCGCGCCGTCGTCGCCCTGGCCCGCTTCATCCAGCGTCGCATCGACCTGCGCAGCGTCGTCACCGAGGTGACGCGCTTCATCGCCCTCGAGGTCGACTTCCGCCGGGAGGTCGATGCCACGGTCCGACTGGGGGACGTCCTCGCGGACGACCCCACGGTTCGTGTGCCGGCGGTCCATCGCGAGCTCTGCGGCGAGAACGTGATCGTGCTCGAGTACCTCGAGGGCATCCAGGTGACCCGGACCGCGGAGATCGTGGCGGCGGGCCACAAGCTCCCGGAGCTGGCTCGGCGGATCGGTGGCCTCTACGGGTCCATGATCTTCGAGCGTGGCTTCTTCCACGGCGACCCGCACCCCGGCAACCTGCTCGTACTCGCCGACGGCCGTATCGGGCTGCTCGACTTCGGGCTCTGCAAGGAGCTTCCAGACGGCTTCGCGCGACGCGTCGCGGAGATGATGATCTCGGCGATGATCGGCGACGCGGACGCGGCCCTGGTAGCGGCGGGAGAGCTCGGCTTCGACACGGATCGGCTGCGGCCGGAGCACCTGCGTTCGTTGATGCTGATGATGATCGGCGACCGCGATCGCGACGAGAGCCTGCTCGAGATCCTGGGCGAGAGCCAGGTCCGACGCATTCCCGAGGACTTCGCACTGGTGGTGCGGACCCTGATCCTGCTCAACGGTCTCTCCCACCGTCTGGTGCCGGGGCGACGCCTGATCCAGGGCGAGCTCATCCAGCACCTCGCGAGCGGCGCGAAGCGGGGCTGATCCTGGAGGCCCGGGGCATCGCACTGGTGACGGGAGCGGGCCGCGGCCTGGGACGCGCGCTCGCACTCGAGCTCGGCCGCCGGGGCTTCGAGGTGCTGGCGACGGCGCGTCGCCGCGAAGCCGTCGATCCGGTCGTTCGC
>JANQSB010000003.1 GCA_028284295.1 Myxococcota bacterium
CAGCGGCTGGAAGCGGTCGGCCACCCGCTCGAGCTCGTCCCGGTACTCGGCGTCGCTGTACTCGATGACCGCGAACTTCTTCTTGTCCGCATAGTTGCCCGGGTTGACCCGGACCTTCTCGACGATCTCCGCCGCGATCATGGCGGCGTTGGGCGTGAAGTGGATGTCCGCGACCAGGGGCACCTTCACGCCGCGTCGCGCGAGCTCGTCGCGGATGTCTCGCAGGTTCTCGGCATCGGTGATCGAGGGCGCGGTGATCCGCACGATCTCGCAGCCCGCCGCGGCCAGGCGTTCGGCCTGGTCGGCGGTGGCCTTCGTGTCGCGCGTGTCGGTGGTGGTCATCGACTGGACGCGCACCGGGTTGTCGCCACCGATGCCCACGTCGCCCACGCGGACCTCGCGGGTGGGTCGCCTGCGTGCGAGGAAGGGGTCGGCGACCCAGCGCAGCGACGGCGGGTCCGACATCGCCTAGGCGCCAACGAGCTGGTGGAAGCGCTCGAGCGCCTCGTCGATCTTCGAAGCGTCCTTGCCGCCGGCCTGGGCGAAGTCGGGCCGACCGCCGCCACCGCCACCGACGACCCGGGCGACCTCCCGGATCAGGTCGCCCGCCTTGTGGGTCGCGACCTGATCCTTCGTCACGCCGGCGGCCAGCAGCACCTTCCCGCCGCTCGCAGAGACCACGAGCACCACGCCGCTGCCGAGTCGGTTGCGCAGGTCGTCGATCATCCCACGCATGGCCTCGGCTTCCAGGTCGTCGACCCGGACGCCCAGCACCCGGGTGCCCCCGACCTCTCGCACCTGCGAAATCAGGTCTCCCGCCGCCTCGCCGGCCTGGGCCCTCTGAAGCTTGTCGAGCTGCTTCTGGAGGGCGCGGCGCTCGTCCAGCAGCTTCTCGAGGCGGCCCGGCACCTCGGCCGGAGCCGTCTTCAGCAGCGCGGCCACGTCCTCGAAGGCCCGCTCCTGACGGCGGATGTGGCGAAGCGCACCGAGCCCCGTCAGGGCCTCGATGCGGCGGACGCCGGAGGCGATGCCCTGCTCGGAGATGATCTTCAACAGGCCGATGTCACCGGTGGCCGTCGCGTGGGTCCCGCCGCACAGCTCCACCGAGTAGGGGCCGAAGGAGACCACGCGCACGTCGTCGCCGTACTTCTCCTCGAAGATCGCGATCGCACCCGACTTGACGGCGTCGTCGTAGGGCATCTCACGCGTCTCGGCCCCGGCGTTCGCCTCGATCCACTCGTTGGCGAGATCCTCGATGCGCTCGATCTCGTCGGGGGTGAGCGGCGCGTCGTGGGTGAAGTCGAAGCGCAGGCGGTCCGGGCCCACCAGCGAGCCCTTCTGGGCGGCCTGGGGTCCCAGCACCTCTCGCAGCGCGGCATGCAGCAGATGGGTTCCCGAGTGGTTGCGGACGGTCGCTGCGCGGGCCGCGGCGTCGACCGTGAGCTGGGCGAGCTCGCCCACTGCCACGCGGCCGGCGGCCACCTTGCCGCGATGAACCACCAGCCCCTCGACCGGGCGAAGCGTGTCGTCCACCTCCACGCGCCCCCCCGGCGTGACGATGACGCCGACGTCTCCCACCTGCCCACCGCTCTCGGCGTAGAAGGGGGTCTCCTCCACCACCAGCTCGACGGCGTCTCCCTGTTCCGCGGCGTCGGCCGGCGAGCCGGCGACGAGCAGACCGGTGACGGGCGACTCGGCCTCCAGGCTCTGGTAGCCACAGAAGCTCGTCGAGAGGTCGTTGGCCATCCGCTGATGGACCTCGCCGACGGCCTCGTCCCCGCTGCCCTTCCAGGCGGCGCGAGCGCGCGTCTTCTGCTCGCTCATGGCGGACTGGAAGCCCGCCTCGTCGACCGACATCCCGCGTCCGCGAAGGACGTCCGCCGTCAGATCGACGGGAAAGCCGAAGGTGTCGTAGAGGCGGAAGACCGACTCGCCCGGCAGCACCGTCTCACCCCGATCCTGCAGGGTCGAGATCTCCTCCTCGAGAATCTGCAGCCCCTTGGACAGGGTCTCGAGGAAGCGCTCCTCGTCGGAACGCACCCGCGAGCGGATGAAGTCGCGGCGCTCGGCCACGTCCGGGTAGGCGCTGGCCATCTCATCGATCACCGCGTCCACGACGGCGTGCAGGCAGGGCTCGTTCACGCCGAGGAAGACCGCGTGACGCGACGCGCGACGCAGGATGCGGCGCACCACGTAGCCGCGACCGGCATTCGAAGGCAGAACCCCGTCGCCGATGAGGAAGGTCACGGCGCGGGCGTGGTCGGCGATCACCCGCAACGAGACGTCCTTCTCCGGGTCCTCGCCCAGGCTCACCCCCGCGATCTCCTGGCCGCGCTCGAGGGCCAGCTTGAACAGGTCGGTGTCGTAGCTGCTCTGCACCCCCTGGAAGACCGAGGCCCAGCGCTCGAGGCCACCGCCGGTGTCGATCGACGGCTTCGGCAGCGGCGTCATCACTCCCGACGCGTCGCGGTTGAACTGCATGAAGACGAGGTTCCAGATCTCGAGCCAGCGACCGCAGTCGCAGGATGGATCGCAGTGCTCGGCCGTACAGCTGTCCGGGCGCCCGTAGTCCAGGTGGATCTCCGAGCAGGGACCGCAGGGGCCCGTATCTCCCATCGACCAGAAGTTCTCCTCCTCGTCGAGTCGGTAGATGCGGTCGGCGGGAACGCCGATGCCCCGCTGCCAGTGCTCGGCAGCCTCGTCGTCGTCGCGGAAGACCGAGATCGCCAGGCGGTCGGCGGGCAGCGCCATCTCCTGGGTCAGGAGCTCCCAGGCGAAGTCGATCGCGCCTTCCTTGAAGTAGTCGCCGAAGGAGAAGTTGCCCAGCATCTCGAAGAAGGTGTGGTGCCGCGGCGTGCGACCGACGTTCTCGAGGTCGTTGTGCTTGCCGGAGACACGCACGCACTTCTGCGAGCTCGTGGCCCGAGAGTAGGGCCGCTGCTCCTCGCCCAGGAAGGTGCGCTTGAAGGGCACCATCCCCGCGTTGACGAACATCAGCGTCGGGTCGGAGTCCGGGACCAGGGACGCGCTGGGGACGA
Source organism: Myxococcota bacterium (assembly GCA_028284295.1). Lineage (GTDB taxonomy): Bacteria > Myxococcota_A > UBA9160 > UBA9160 > UBA4427 > JAJDAN01. The sequence continues at coordinate 3,039 of JANQSB010000003.1, forward strand.
TGCGGTGTCCGCGCGACTCGAAGTAGCGCAGGAAGCGCTCGCGGATCTCCCGGGCCGGGGTGTACATGCTTTCCTCTTCTCCAACGCAGACTTGCGGCTGGACTCGGCGAGAAAGGGGTGTCGCAATATACCCGAGGGCCGGGCCCGGAGGAAGGCGACGGGGCGCTCTCGGCGAGCGCCGGGGTGGGAGACGCAAGGGGGGCGAACGCCTGGCGTTCGCTCGGGGCGGGGTCTGCAGCCGCCTAGAAGCGCTCGATGTTGAAGTCGTCCTCGGCGCCCATGTCGTCTCCGGGCGCTCCCTCTTCTTCCGGCTTGCCCTCGCCCTCGCCGTCGAAGTCGCTCCAGTT
>JANQSB010000128.1 GCA_028284295.1 Myxococcota bacterium
AGGCCTCCGCGAAGCGACTCGCGACCTCCGGAGGAAGCGGGCTGCCGGCCGACACCACCCGGCGCAGTGCCGGCGCGGGTCCTGCCCGGCGCTCGCCGGTCCGGGCGAGGGCATCGAGCATGACCGGGACCGCGGGGAAGCAGGTCACACCGTCCTGCTCGAGCGCGGCCCGCACGCGTCCGGCATCGAAGCCCGGGTGCAACAGGAGACGGGCACCCGAGAGAACGCCACAGAGGACCGCCATGTCGATCCCGTAGGAGTGGTAGAGGGGGATCGCGACCAGCATCCGGTCGGCCTCGGAGATGCCGACGCGATCGCGACACCCCACTCCGACGGCGTCGAGCGCCTCCGCGGTGCGGCGGACGATCTTCGGCGGGCCCGTGGTTCCCGAGCTGCGCAGCAACACCGAGCCGCGAGGCGGGTCGCCGACCGCCCCAGGGTCGACCCGCACTCCCGGATCGATCTCGTCCAGGCCGATGCCGCGAAGGGACGGGTCCATCCGCTCCCGGGTCTCGGGGTCCGCGATGGCGACGCGCGCGCCGATCTCTTCGGACAGCTCGCGAAGCTCGTGAGCGGTCGACTCGGGGGCGACCGGCGCCACCGCGAGCCCGGCGCGCAGCCCGGCGAGGAGTGCGACGAGCATCTCGAAGCGGTTTCCGCCCGACACGAGAACCGGCGCGTCCCCCGCCTCGGCGACGAGTCTTCCGGCGAGGTGGAGGGTCGCCGCTTCGAGGGTTCGCCAGTCGAAGCGGCGCGAGTCGCCACCGGGGCCCAGATCGCAGACGGCGACCGCCTCGGGGCGTTCGCGCGCGTGACGCGCCAGGCCCGACACGACCGCGGACATGGGCCCGGCCCCGGGCGGCCCGATCGTCCCCGCGCGGACCCTCCCGGCACTAGCTCTCCCAGCGGAGGAGGCCTTCGGCCTCGACCAGGAGCTCCGGACGGCACAGCCGGGCCGAGGCCATGTCGAAGCGGGCCAGCCCGGGGAAGCTGCTTCGCACGGCCTGCTCGACCGCCGGAGCGTCGTCCTCGCGGGCCAGATAGAGACGGAGCTCCCGGTAGCAGGCGCGCAGGCCCTGGAGGGCCTCCTCGCCCGGAGCCTCGGCCAGCGGTCGGCCCACGACCTCTCCCGCCACCGCGGCCAGGTTCAGGAAAGTCTCCGCCAGCTGGGCATCCAGGTCGCCCGGATGCCGGGAGTCCTCGCCCACGATGCTGGCGGTCCCGGCGACGAGCCCCAGGGAGCCCCCCGGCAGTCGCCCCAGGCCCCCGACGATCCGCGACGCTCGAGAGAAGCACGGCGGGGTATGGCCGTATCGCTCGGAGTAGCGGTAGGAGGCCCGCTGACGGGGATTCTCCACCGGGATCGCCGCCTGACGACCGGCCAGCAGGTGCAGGACGAAGTCCCGACCCGGATGACCGACACCGGAAGCGGTCACGCGACCCGCGCGCTCGTCACCCGGGAAGCTGGTGGCGAAGCCCCGGTGGCGACCGGCATTGAAGACCTCGTAGCGCGAGAAGCCGTCGTCGCTGGCGCGACGGATGTCCGGAATGAAGTTCCAGAAGCGCAGCGGGACGAGCTCGCGCTGGCGCGCCATCTCGATGACCGCCGCATAACAACGCGCGACACCGTTCCGGAAGCCTCGATCGTCGAGCTCGGCGGCACCCGGGATCGCCGCGCGAACGAGCAGCAGCTCCTTCGCCCCCCGGGTCACGACCGAGACCCCGTCCTTCTCGAACGACTCCCCCTCCGGCGCGCTGGCTCCGAGCGCGTCGCCCACCCACGGCGGGGCCATCGGGGGATCGAGTCGAAGCAGGGACATCGGGACGACCCGACTATAGCCCATGGGCCGAAACCCTATACTCCGTCCCCGTGAGGATCGCCTTCGTCTCCGGCAATCGCGAACGTCTTCCGGACGCCGTCGTCCCGCTCGGCATCCTGTACGTGATGGCGGGAACGCCCGACCGTCACGAGAAGAAGCTGATCGACCTGTGCTTCGAGCGACATCCCGAGCAGGCACTACGCGAGCAGCTGACGGACTTCGGACCGGACCTCGTGGCCATCGGCATGCGGAACATCCAGAACAACGACTACTCGGGCATCGACGACAACCTCGCCTACTACACGGAGCTGGTCCGAGTCGCCCGGGAAGCCGGCGGAGCCCCGGTGGTCGTGGGTGGCTCCGGCTTCAGCGTCATGCCCGCCCAGCTGCTGCCGAAGCTCGGCGCGGACTTCGGGATCTCGGGCGAGGGCGAAGGCGCCTTCCCGCAGCTCGTCGAGGCCCTGGAGGGAGCGGGCCGCGGCAACGCACCCGACCCGACGGCGCTGGCCGCGGTCGGCGGCCTCCACCGGATCGAAGACGGCCAGGTCGTCAGCAACCCGGCCGACCGCAACTTCCTCGACATGAACGAGCTGGCCGTGCCGGACCGACGCCTGGCCGACCCGCGCTACTACGAGCGATACGGGATCGAATCGGTGCAGACCAAGCGGGGCTGCCCGCTCCTGTGCGACTACTGCACCTATCCGATCATCGAGGGACGCGTGGGGCGGGCCCGGGAGCCGGCCGCCATCGTCGACGAGATGTTCCGCTGTCTCGAGCAGCAGCCCGGCATCCACCACTTCTTCATCGTGGACTCGGTCTTCAACCTTCCCCGCACCCACGCCAAGAAGGTCTGCCGCGAGCTGATCGCTCGGGACTGGAAGGTGCCGTGGACCTGCTACGCGAACCCCCTCGGCTTCGACCGCGAGATGGCCGAGCTGGCACGCGAAGCGGGCTGCGCGGGGATGGAGATCGGCTCCGACTCCGGCGTGGACGAGGTCCTGAAGCGCCTTCGCAAGGGCTTCACGACCGACGACATCCGGCGCATCCACGACCTGTGCAAGAGCGCCGGCATCCCGGATTGTCACACCTTCATCCTGGGCACCCGGGGCGAGACGCTGGACGACGTCAAGCGCACCCTGGACTTCGCGGTCGACCTCGATCCCTTCAGCGCCATCATCATGATCTGGGTCGACGACTACGAGGCGCTCGACCCGGAGCTGCGGGCCGAGCGCATGAAGCTGCGCGACGACATCAAGGGTCTGATGCTCGAGCGCAAGGACCAGTACCCGCACTGGAGCATCCCGCCGCTGGCCATCAACTTCGACGCCCGGCTCTTCCAGCGGCTGCGTCGACACGGCATGCACGGGCCGCTCTGGCAGTTCGTGCGGATGGGCGATGGGGCGAGCTGAGAAGGCGCTCGTCGTCGCCGTCTCGATCGGGATCCTCGGCGCTTCCGGGTGCGCGTTGCTCGAGATCTCGGAGCAGCGCGACGCGCTCCAGGCCATCGTCGAGATCCGCGGCGAGGTGCGCGCCCAGGAGCCGACGGGCGCGCCGCTCGTGGTCGTCCTGCTGCGGCAGGGGCCCCCGCCCGCGAAGGAGCGGATCATCGACGATCACTTCGCGATGGAACGCCCCGGCTCGTACCTGTTCTCCACCTCCCCCGGGCGCTTCCGCCTGGCCGCCTTCGAGGACCGCAACGCCAACCTCGTCTACGACCCGGGAGAGCCCCTGCGAACCGGGCTGCCCTTCTTCGAGGCGCGATCCGGCGAAACCCTGCACCAGCCGGAGATCGTGATCCCGCCCGACGAGAGCCTGGACGAGCGATTCGACCTGGCGTCGCTGGAGGCGCGGGTCCCTCGTGACCAGCAGCACTTCACCCTCGGGCGCTTCACCGCCCGGGGCGAGATCGTGGAGCTCGCCGACCCCCGCTTCGGACCGGACGCCGGGCCCCTGGGCATGTGGCGCTTCGTGGACTTCATCTTCGAGCGGGGCCCCGGGGTCTACTTCCTGGGGCCCTACGAGCCGGACAAGATCCCGGTCCTCTACGTCCATGGCATCAACGGCTTCCCGCAGTCCTTCTCGACCCTGATCGAGCAGCTCGACCGCGACCGCTTCCAGCCCTGGTTCTACTTCTATCCCTCCGGCGTCCACCTGGAGGCCATCGCGGGGCACCTGACGGAGGTCGTGACCGAGCTGCAGATCCTCCACGACTTCGACCGGATGGCCGTCGTGGCGCACAGCATGGGCGGACTGGTCTCGCGCGCCTTCATCCTGGAGCACTGGGAGCGGACCCGAAGGCGCGACGTCCGCCTCTTCATCGCCATCTCCTCACCCTGGGGCGGAAGCGAAGGCGCCGCCTTCACCGACAAGGCGCCCGAGGACTTCGTGGTCTACTCGTGGCTCGACATGGATCCCGAGAGCGAGTTCCTGCGGAGTCTCTTCTACGACCCGACCAGGGGCCAGCGCTTCCGAGCCCTCCCGCCCCACACCGCGTTCCACATGCTCTTCAGCTACCGGCGCGACGAGTCGTCCTTCGGCCCCTCCGCCGACGGCGTGGTCACGATCAAGAGCCAGGCGCGACTCGAGGCCATCGAGAGTGCGCAGTCGATCCTGCCCCTCGACTACGGGCACGTCGACATCCTGCACAGCGGCGAGGCGGTGAACCGGGTGAACGGGATCCTGGGGGAAGCCTTCGACTGAGCGCGGGCGGCTCTTCCCTCTCGGGATCAGATCCGCTCGGGATCAGATCCGCTCGGGCTCAGATCCGCTCGAGGATGGTGGCCGTCGCCAGCGCACCCCCACAGCACATGCTGATCAGCGCGTTGGTTCCGTCCGAGCGCTCGAGCTCGTGCAGGGCGGTCGTGATCAGTCGGCTCCCCGTGCAACCCACCGGATGTCCGAGCGCGATGGCGCCTCCGTTGACGTTCACCTTGTCCATGTCGGGCTGGTGGACGCTGGCCCAGGACAGCACCACCGAGGCGAAGGCCTCGTTGACCTCGAAGAGGTCGATGTCGCTCATCTGCATCCCCGACTTCGCGAGCACCGCGGCGGTGGCATCGACCGGCCCGTCCAGGTGGTAGTAGGGATCGGATCCGACCAGCACGGTCTGGCGGATCCGCGCGCGCGGTCGCAGGCCGGCAGCCTTCGCCCGCTCCTCGCTCATCCACAGGACGGCCGCCGCGCCGTCGGAGATCTGCGAGCTGTTGCCTGCCGTGTGGCGGCCGTTCTCGAGCACCGGGCGCAGGGCGCCGAGCCCCTCGAGGCTCGTCTCGCGCGGCCCCTGGTCCCGGGTCACTTCCTGCTCCTCTCCCGTCGGCCCTTCCTTGCTCATGACCGGGGCGCGCACCGGCAGGATCTCACGGTCGAAGCGCCCCTCCGAGAGGGCACGCGCGGCTTTCTGCTGGGACGCGAAGCCGAAGCCGTCCACGTCCTCGCGGGTGATTCCGCGCTTGTCCGCGATCCGCTCGGCCGCGCCGAACTGGTCGGGCATGTCCCAGGGAAAGCCGTCGGGGCGCGAGCTGCCCGGTCCGTTCATCACGTTCATGCCGAGACCGACACGGCTCATGGCCTCCACTCCGCAACCGATCCCCACGTCGATGCTGCCGATCTCGATCAACCCGGCGACGAAGTTGTTCGCCTGCTGGCCCGAGCCACACTGGCAATCGACGGTGGTGCAGGCCACCTCCGGGTCGTGGCCCAGGGAGAGCCAGGCGTTGCGCGTGACGTTGCTGCCCTGCTCACCCGCCTGGGTCACGCAGCCACCGACGATCTGCTCGACCTCCTTCGGCTCGAGGCCGGCCTTCTCGATCACACCGAGCTGCGCACGAGCGAGGATCGTCGCGGGATGCAGCCCGGAGAGGGTGCCGTTCCGCTTCCCGATCGGGGTGCGAGCGGCTTCGACGATGACGGCGCGGGGGGAGGAGCTGGCCATGGGGCCTCCTGATCTGCTGGGAGTGGGACTGGGAGTGGATCCGGAATCGGCGGTCGGGATCTCCGCCGCGTCACGCGGAGGGCTGTTCGGGGTCGCCGACGACGCTGCGACCGCCCTCCGCCTCGTCCGGTGCTGCCTTCCCTTCGAGCTCGTCCCCGTACAGGAACACCTCGAGGAGCAGCACCCCGACCCCCACCACGATGCAGGAGTCGGCCACGTTGAAGGTAGGCCAGGTGTAGGACCCGATGTGGACGTCGAGCCAGTCGATCACCTCGCCGTAGACGATGCGGTCGGTCAGGTTCCCGAGCGCTCCACCCAGGATCATTCCCAGCGCCGCTGCCGAGAGCCGGGCCTCCGGAGGCAGGCGTCGCAGGAAGACCAGCAGGAGCACGACGGCGATGCCGCCGGCACCGAGGAAGAAGGGCAGCCGCCAGTCCGCGGAGGCCCCGGCCAGCACGCTGAAGGCACCACCGGGGTTGCGAACGTGGGTCAGATCGAAGAGGCCCGGGATCAGGGTCCAGGTCTCGCCGTAGTAGAAGTTCGAGACGATCCAGCGCTTCGTCAGCTGGTCGAGCGGGTAGGCGACGACGAAGAAGGTCAGGAACCAGGCGAGCTTGGGACTCATCGGAGGGCGAACGTATCACGCCCGGAACGAGTCCGGAGAGGTCCCCGAGGGGTATTTCATTACAGAACATTGATCGGTTCGGCGAAGTGTGTAATAAAAGGGGCCGTCGTGCAGCCCTCTCCCCGAAGCCTGATCGTCGACCTGCTCTCGACGCTTCCGCGCACCCACCGCGGTGCCATGCCGGTGCGCGCCATCGTCGCGGCCGGGCGCCACTTCGGGCTGGCGGAGAACAGCCTCCGGGTCGCCCTCGCCCGGCTCCATGCCGCCGGTACCGTCGACCGCGACGAGCGCGGCCGCTACCGGCTGGGCGCGCGCACCGAGGCGACCCGCCGCGAGGTCGCGGCCTGGAAGACGCGCCACGAGGACGTCCGTCCCTGGAGCTCTCGGGGCTGGATCGGGGTGATGGGTCCGACCCGCCCGCGATCGGCACGCAAGCGCGCCGATCGTCGCGAGCGCGCGCTGCTGCTGCTGGGATTCCACCGTCTGCACGACGGGCTGCATCTGCGACCCGACAACCTGGCGGGCGGAGTCGCGCGCACCCGCGAGCGACTCCTGTCTCTCGATCCCACGCTCCTCCAGGACGACTGCATGGTCGCCAGTTTGGGTGACCTCGACGCCGGAAGCGAAGAGCGCGCCATGGCCCTGTTCGACGGCCAGGCGACCGTGCGCGCCTATGCGTTCTCACGTGACCGACTCGCGGCCAGCGAAGCGCGGCTCGACTCCCTCCCGGAAGCCGAGCGCATGGTCGAGACCTTCCTGGTGGGTGGACAGGTGCTGCGGCAGATCGCCCTCGACCCGCTCCTGCCGGAGGAGATCGTTCCGGCAGCGGAGCGCGAGGCCCTGGTCGCCGCCATGCTCCACTACGACCGCCTGGGACGCGCCTGCTGGGCCCGCTTCCTCGAAGGATTCGACGTTCCCCACCTCAGAACCCCGGCCGACCTGCGGGTGTCCGAGACGCCCCTGTCCACGGCCCCACTCTCCGGAGCCCTCGCATGAGCACCGCCGAAGCACATCCCGAAAGCCGTTCCGAAGCCGCTGCAGCCGATCCCAGGCCCCCGAGCTGGCGCGAGGTCCTGTCGCGGGAGGAGATCGACTCGCTGCTCGAGATCCAGGACTGGCGGGGCTGGTGGACGATCGTCGTCAACTGGGCGGTGATCGCCGCGGCGTTCTGGCTGGTGGCGTGGGCCCCGAACCCGCTCACGATCCTCGTGGCGCTGTTCGTCATCGGCGCACGCCAGCTGGGCATGGCGGTCGTGATGCACGAGGCGTCGCACCGGGCGCTGCTCTCGAACCGCAAGCTGAACGACTGGGCGGGAAACTGGCTCGCCGCCTATCCGATCTGGTCCGATCTGCGCCCCTACCGGGACTACCACCTCGTCCATCACGCCAAGACGGGCACCCCGGAAGATCCCGACCTGAGCCTCGTCACCCCGTTTCCGATCACCAAGGCCAGCTTCCGACGCAAGATCTGGCGCGACCTCTCGGGCCAGACCGGCTGGAAGCAGGCGAAGGCCGTCGCACTGCGCGACCTCGGATGGACGCGGCGCAAGACCCAACGGACCGCGGGCTTGAAGGCCGGCGAGAAGGCGGACGTCGGCTGGCACAAGGTCGCACCCGTGGCGATCACGAACGGGATCCTGCTGGGCATCCTGGCCCTCTGCGGCCACCCGGAGCTGTACCTGCTGTGGGTGATCGCCTGGCTGACCACCAACCGCCTGGTCACGCGACTGCGTTCGATCGCCGAGCACGCGCTTCCGAGCGATCCCAGCGACCCGCTCCGCAACACGCGGACCACCGCGGCCTCGTGGTGGGAGAGGCTGCTGCTGGCTCCGAACCGTGTGAACTACCACCTGGAGCACCACCTTCTGATGACGGTGCCTCTCTACAATTTGCCGCGGATGCATCGGTTGTTGAAGGAGCGGGGGGCTCTGGAGGGGGCGCTTCTGTCTCCGAACTACTGGAGCGTGTATACGGAGGCCTGCTCCAAGGCGGCCTGAGCTCAGTGGGGAGCCAAGAGCCTTTCCAGGGAGTCGGCGGCCTTGTCGAAGGGGTCTCCGCGATGCCGTGTGGCTCTCGTGGGTGCCTGCTCCACGGCGAAGTAGAGGCTCTGGGCGACGAACCAGGCCCAGGTCGCCAGCGCGGCCCCCAGCGCTCCCGGCTGGTAGAGCAGCGCCCCGCAGGCTGTCGCCAGGGCGAGGATCGCGACCTCGGTCGCGGCCTTGCGGACGGTGGCGGGACCGCACAGCCAGCCGGTGCGGAGGCTTGCGGCGACCCCTCCCAGCAGCAGCGACAGACCCGCCAGCGAGCCCGCGACGCTCCAGGCGAGCAGGCCCAGGCAGAGTGCGGCGCACAGGGCAGCGAAACGCTGCCTCGCGCCGCTCGCGAGGGTCGCGAGCCAGACGGCGACGGCGGCCACGAGGTGCAGCGCGACGGCAGCAGGGGCGCCGAGGACCGGCGCCAGCAGCTCGATGTCCAGGGGCAGCGTGGTGGCGGCGGCGGCTCCGACGATCAAGGTCCGACCGAAACGACTCATGACGCGTCTCCTCCGGCCGCGGCGCGGCTGCGTCGCAGCAGCTCGAGCTCGATCTCCTCACCGGCAACCGACCTCGCGGCGGCGACTGCAGGCGTGCCGTCCCGGCGGAGGGCGGCGAGCTTCGCCTGGACGCGGACCCGTAGCTCGGCGAGCTGGGCTTGCTGGGCTTCGAGTCGCTCGTCCAGGCGCTGGCGCTCGGCGGCCACGTCCGCGATCCGGGACTCGAGCAGCTGCCGGGCCTCGCGCACCGGCAGCAGCCGCGCGACGGCGAAGCGAGCGAGCTCCGTCTTCCCCCCGGCGAGCGCGAGCTCGACGTCGTCGTCGAGCGAGCGTTCCCGGGCGCCCAGGCGCTCGGCCTCCTCCCGCATGCGACGCTGGTCTTCGGCCAGCGCCTCGACGCGCGCCTGCTTGTCGGCGACCTCGAGCTCCGCCTCCCGCAGGTGCTGCTTCAGGAGCAGGCTGCGCTCCTCCAGCTGGTCCAGGATTCCGTGGGCGTCCGAGCGGACGAGCCGACTCACACGGTCGAGCAGCTTCATGGCCAGGTCCTCCTCTGTCTCGGGTGCGTCGTTGATCAAGGGTCTCACCGCTGCTTCTTGGCTCCAGCGCGACGGCCGTCCTGCCCGGATGCCGAGAGCTTCTTCGACAGCCGGTTCCTGGCGGGCGCCGACTGCGGGGACTGGAAGGCCTCTTCGACCTCCAGCGCCAGGGCATCGGCCTCGCGGTACGCCTCGGTGTCCTTCGGGTCGTAGCCGAGGGAGCGCAGGGGAGCCGCGTTGCGGCTCTTGAACGCCTCGATCTGCTGCTCGGCGCGGGTGTAGTCGCCGTCGCGCAGCGAGGCCGCCACGCCGAGCTTGAGGGCCGAGAGCTTGTCCTCGGCCAGGTTGCGCATCAACAGACCCTCGTCGAGCGAGGCGGCGTAGACCTTCTCGTCCTGCACGCACGCCATCGTGGGTGTCTCCTCGATCCGAACGAGCAGGGGCGCCGCGCCGGGCAGGGCATCGGGCTCGCGGTAGTGCAGGCGGAAGGCACCCAACGAGATGTCTCCGAGCCGATCGTTGGGGGCCTTCAGGCTGAGCCAGATGCGCCTCTCCTGTCCGGCGAACAGGCTCCCGGGACGGAAGCGCACGACCCGACCGACGCGCTCGACCGGGTAGCCCGCCGCGTCCAGCAGCTCGACCCCCGGCGCCAGCTCGATCTCGACGGTCACCGCGGAGGCCACGGTCTCGCGCGCCGAGTCGAACTCCCCCGCGAAGACGTCGCCGAGATCACTCCCGTCGCGCACGTAGTAGAAGTTGCCGGTGCCCGCGTCCGCCAGGGCGGTCATCAGGGCCTCGTCGAAGCCGTCTCCGACGCCCACCGCCGAGAGCACGGACTCGCTCTCGAGCGCGCGGCGCGCGCGGGCCCGCAGGCCCTCGAAGCTGTGGTCGCCCTCGTTGGCGTGGCCGTCCGAGAGGAGCAGGACGCGCGGCATCCTGCCGGGCTCCCGCGCGGGGACCAGGGTCTCGAAGGCCAGGTCGAGGCCGGCCGCCATGTTGGTGCCACCCCCGGGTCCGACGCGATCCACGGCGCGCAGCAGCGCGTCCCGGCCTCCCGAGCCCACGGGCTGCAACGGGATCCAGAGCTCGGCGCTCGACTCGTAGGTGACCAGGGCGAAGCGGTCCTGGGGACCGAGGCGCGCGATCAGGTCGCGAACGGCGGCCCGGGCATCCTGGATGGGCTTGCCCGACATGGAGCCGGAGCGGTCGAGCACGACGAGCAGGTCCGTGGGAAGTCGCAGGGGACTCGTCGCTGCGGGCCGATCGGCGGAGAGGATCAGCTCCATTCCGAGCTGGCCGTCGCCGCCCGCGAGCACCGACGAGCGGTCGAGACGCCCG
>JANQSB010000209.1 GCA_028284295.1 Myxococcota bacterium
CGTGCTCGGCATGATCCAGGCCTTCGAGCTGATCGCCGAGGTCGGTGTCGGCGACGCCAAGGTGGTGGCCAGCGGGATCTTCCAGGCCCTGGTGACGACCGCCGCCGGGCTCGGGATCGGGATCCCGACCCTGCTCGTGCACGCCCTGCTGCGGCGCCGGGTGGACGACCGGGTGCTCGAGCTGGAAGACGTCCTCGAGCGGCTCTTCGGCGAGTCACAGGATCCCGCCGCTCGCTCCGAGGGCCTGCACGAGCTCGACGCCCTGGGAGCGGCCTCGTGAAGCTCCCGATGGAGGAGGTCGAGGAGGCCCAGCTCGGGCTCGCACCCATGCTCGACGTGGTGCTGTTGCTCCTCATCTTCTTCCTGGTCACCACCTCGTTCACCGCCCCACGGATGGATCTGGAGCTCCCCGAGGCGCTGACCGGCGAGGTCGCGACGCCCGGGCTCTTCCTGGTCTCCATCGGCGCCGACGGGGCGCTCGAGCTCGACGGGGATCCCGTGGAGATGGAGGCGCTGGCCGACCGGCTGGCCGTGGGCGCGAAGGAGAGCGACGACACCGAGCTCGTCGTGCGCGCGGACGCGGCCGTCGACCACGGCCGCGTGGTCGAGGTGCTCGATGTGGCCAGGCGCGAGGGGTTGACCCAGGTGGGAATCGAGGTCGCTGCTGCGCCGAGCCCCGCGGCAGGGGAGGGGACCGCGAGCGAGTGATGCGCGGCAGGTTGGCCGCGATCGAGGAGCAAGACCAAACGTCCGGAGCCAGCGCGCGACCGTCGGTCGCAGGAGGAGCCAGCCAGGACCCGAAACCCACGGGAAGGTGGGATCGAGAGGAAATCCAATGCGAGTCACGAGCTGTTGCATGCTGCTGTTGAGCCTGGCCCTGGCGGCACCCGCCGGGGCGTTGACCCTTCCGTTCACCGAGGAGTTCGCCACCGACAACGCGGACTGGAAGGACGGGGGCGGCTTCGACCTCACCTGGAACGCCACCGGAGGCCCGGACGGAGGGTCCTACGCGAGTGGGAACTTCAGCTTCCAGCCCTTCCCGCCGGACGAGCCCATCACCCTCGCCCGGGCCCAGGACGAGTTCGGGTCGAGCGGGGGGGCCTTCGAGGGCGACTGGATCGCCAACAACGTGCTGACCCTCAGCGTGTTCTTCCGGCACGATCTCCCGTTCCCGGTCTCGCCCTTCGCGAGACTCACCCAGACGGGCAACTTCCCGGGTGCCATCGCGATCTTTCCGGGAGCCGTGCTGCCGAACACCTGGACGCCGCTGACCTTCGACGTCTCCGCCGGCAGCCCCTTCGTCGTGTACCCCGAGGGCGGCAGCTACGCGTCGATCTTCGGTGCCATCGCCCACGTCCAGTTCGGTGTCGAGACGCCGCCGGCCCTGGCGGGCAGCCCCGTGGTCTACGAGTTCGGCATCGACAAGGTGTCGATCGTTCCGGAGCCCGGCACCGCGGCCATGATCGGCCTGGCGTTGGTGGGAATCGCCGTGAGCGGCCGGCGGGAGCACTGATCGGCGACGGTACCGCCGCCCGGGGTTGACCTATGATCCGTCTCTCGGGGACGGAGGCCAGGCATGCGACTTCGGGTGGCGGTGCTCGGTGCCGGCTCCTTCGGCACCACCATGGCGCACCTGGCGAGCTTTCGTTCGCCGACGGTGCTGTGGTGCCGGCGGGCCGAAACCGCTGACGAGATCAACGAGCAGCACACGAACGGCCGCTACCTGGGTGAGCATCGACTCTCGTCCACCCTGGGCGCCACCGCCTCGATCGAGGAGGCGGTTCGGGACGCCGACGTGGTGGTGATGGGCGTGCCCTCTCACGGGGTGCGCGAGGTGCTCTCGGGGGTCGCGGACTCGATCCGCGCCTGGGTACCGGTGGTCAGCCTCGCCAAGGGGCTCGAGCCCGACACCCTCCTGCGCATGACCCAGGTCGTTCGCGAGGTGCTGCCCGACCACCCCGCCGGCGTGCTCACCGGCCCCAACCTCTCGGCCGAGATCATGGCCGACTACGCGGCGGCGAGCGTCATCGCGTTCGAGAACGCGGAGGTCGCCCGGCAGATCCAGCACATCTTCCATTCGGGGCTGCTCCGCGTCTATACGAACGACGACGTTCCGGGCTGTGAGCTCGGCGGCGCGCTCAAGAACGTGATCGCCATCGCCACGGGCATGGGTGACGGGCTCGGCGTCGGCGACAACACCCGGGCGGCGGTCATCACGCGCGGCCTCGCCGAGCTGACCCGACTGGGCGTCGCGATGGGGGGGCGACCGGAGACCTTCGCGGGACTGACGGGCATGGGCGACCTGGTGGCGACCTGCACCAGTCGCCACAGCCGCAACCGTCACGTCGGCGAGGAGCTCGGGCGCGGGCGCAGCATCGAGGAGATCATCGAAGCCATGAACCAGGTCGCGGAGGGCGTGAAGACGAGCCGTGTGGTCATGGAGCTCGGCGACAAGCACGGCGTCGACCTGCCCATCTCGCGCGAGGTGTACGGCGTGCTCTACGAGGGTCGGACGGCCATGGACGCCTACCGCGGGCTCACCCGGCGCGCGGCCGGTGCGGAGCGCGACCCGGGCTGAGTCGGCCGCGGCACGGCCGTCGGGCGGGTGTGCTCAGCCGTCGACCTCTTCGGCCGCTTCCTTCAGCGCGTCGAAGGACTCCTGCAGACACTGGGCGTAGAAGCCCGGGTCCGGCAGCTGCTCGCGGCAGGCGGTCACGGCCACGCTGATCTTCCCCGAACAGCTGAAGACCGGGTGGATCAGCCCCATGCCGTCGAGGACGGGGCCCATGCCGTGGAGCGCCACCATCCGCGCGCCCGTGAAGTAGAGCGGGATCTGGGGGCCGGGCACGTTCGTGATGACCGTGTTCAGGAAGGGCCGGATCCGGTTCGCGAGACCCAGGCGCGTGTAGGCCCGGGCCGCCAGCCCGGCCAGCATGCCGGGCATGAACTGCGTGACGTCGGTGAGGGTCCGCGCGCCCACGGCCTCTGCGGTGGCCTTCGAGTCCTGGGTGGTCTCGTGGATCTTCTCGAGTCGTCGCAGCGGATCGGGCTCGTCGCTGTGGAGGGCCACGCTCATCATGGAGAGCACGTTGCCGCCGGTGGACCGCTCGGTCTCCGTTCGCACCGAGATCGGGGCCATGGCCGAGAGGGTATCGTCGGGGAGCTCGCCGTGGTGCTGCAGGTAGCGACGCATGGCGCCGCTGCAGATCGTGAGGATCACGTCGTTGACGGTCGCGCCGGGAACCCGCTTGCGGATGTCCCGGATGTCCTGGAGCGAAACCAGGTTTGACGTATGGGAATAAGTATG
>JANQSB010000143.1 GCA_028284295.1 Myxococcota bacterium
CCGAGCAGGCGCGACTGGTCGGCCGGCTGCGCGACCTCCAGGGTGCCGGGTCCCTTCGCGCGCGTCTGGCGCTGCTGCCGACCCGGCTGGACGCCGTGCTGGATTCGCTCGGAGAGTCGGGTCTCGGGACCATCGCCCATCCGGCGGCCGGGCTCGTCTGGGCGCTCGCACCGGAGGACGCCGACGAGACGGCGGTCACGGCCATCGAGCGTGCCGCCCGGGCAGCGGATGCGGAGCTGCTCTTCGAGTCGCTTCCCGACGCGCTGCGTGGCGACCGCGACGTCTTCGGCGGCCCGGGCTCCGGTTCGGGCGCCAGCTCGCCAACCCTGGCGGCCTTGCTGCGCGAGCTCAAGCGTCGCTTCGATCCCCAGGGCATCCTGAACCCCGGCCGGATGCAGGGCTTCCTGTGAGCGAGCCGGTGCTCCGACGAGGCGATGGCGCGCTGCCCGCGGTCTACGAGGGGACGCTCGACTGCGTGCACTGCGGGCTGTGTCTGAGCTCGTGCCCCACCTATCTGGCGACCGGGCGCGAGAGCGCGTCGCCCCGCGGCCGGGTCTATCTCATGCGCGGCGCTGCCGAGGGCCGCGTGGGACTGGACGGACTGCTCGCCGAGGAGGCCTCGCTCTGCCTCGGCTGTCGCGCCTGCGAGACGGCCTGCCCGGCGGGCGTGCGCTACGGGGCCATGCTCGAGGACACCCGGGCCGCGCTCGTGGCGGCCGGCGAGCGACAGGGCCTCGCCCAGCGACTCGAACGCTTCGTGCTGCGTCACGTCGTGGCCCACCGGGCCCGACTGCGGGCAGCCATCGCCCTGTTGGGTGGCGTGCAACGCCTGGGCCTCGACCGCGTCGTCGGCGCTCTGCTGCCGCACCGCCTGCGCGAACGACAGCAGCTGCTTCCGCGAATTCCCGCAGCCGCCGAGCGGGCGCCCCTCCCGGAGCGGGTGGCCGCGCAGGGCGAGCCGCGGGGGCGGGTCGCGTTCTTCACGGGCTGCGTGATGAGCGAGGTCTTCGCACCGGTGCAGCAGGCCACGGTGCGGCTGCTCGCGCGCAACGGCTTCGAGGTGTGGATTCCGCGCGACCAGGGCTGCTGCGGGGCGCTCCACGCCCACGCCGGCGACCTCGACCATGCCCGCACGCTCACCCGTCGGAATCTCGCCGCGTTCTCTCGCGAAGAGATCGATGCCGTCGTGGTGGACTCCGCGGGCTGCGGCGCCGCCATGAAGGATGCCGGACACTGGCTGCCCGGGGAGGGCGAGCCGCTGGCGACCCGGGTGCGGGACGTGTGCGAGCTGCTGGCCGAGGTCGGGCTGCGCGCGCCCGTGGGCGCGTTCCCGGCGCGCGTCTGCTACGACGATCCCTGCCATCTGGTGCACGCCCAGGGCGTGGCTTCCGCGCCGCGCGAGCTGCTCGCAAAGGTGCCCGGCCTCGAGCTCGTCCCGCACGACGACCCGGATCGCTGTTGCGGTGCCGCCGGGACCTACAACCTCACCCAGCCGGAGATGGCCGAGCAGGTGCTCGCCGCGAAGCTCGATTCGCTGCTGGCCGCCGATCCGCAGGTGGTCGCGACGGGAAATCCCGGCTGCATGATGCAGATCGCGATGGGGCTCGCGCGGCGGGGCTCCCCGGCCCGCGTCATGCACCCCGTCGAGATCCTCGACGCCGCCCAGGGTGCGGCGCCTGCGGCCGGCCCGGTCTCGTGACCCGTCTGCTGCGTGCGCTCGCCTCCGTCCTGGTGGTGGGGCTGTGGCTCTGGCTGATCCCCTGCCTCTGGTACCTGCTGCCCGAGGACCCGCCCGGCGTCCGGCTGACCGGCTGCCTGGTGCTGGCCCTGCTGCCTCCGGTCGCGCTCGTGGCACTCCCGGACCGTTCGCGCACCCGTCGCGGGCTCGCCATCGCGATCGTCCTCCTCTTCGCCGCCTGGCTGTCGATTCCGGCGAGCAACGACGGCGACTGGGCGACCGAGTACGCGCGGCTTCCGAAGTCGGAGATCGACGGCCATCGCGTGACGCTTCGCGATCTGCGCAGCTTCGAGTGGCGCAGCGAGACCGACTTCACGCCGCGCTGGCGCGACGCCCGCTTCGACCTGCGCGAGCTCGAGACCCTCGACTTCATCAAGGTCCACTGGGGCTCCGCGGCCATCGCCCACACGATGCTCTCCTTCGGCTTCCACCGACCCGACGGAGGCTGGAGCTACCTGACGGTCTCCGCCGAGACCCGCCGTCGCGCCGACCAGGAGTGGTCGAGCGTCGCGGGCTTCTTCAAGCAGTACACCCTCATGTACGTCCTCGGCGACGAGACGGACCTGCTCGAGCTGCGAACCAACGTGCGCGGCGAGGACCTCTACCTCTACCCGACCACCACGGCTCCCGAAGACATCCGCTTCCTGCTGGTGGACATCCTGGAGTCGGCCAATGACTTCACCGCGACCCCGCGCTGGTACAACACCATCACGGACAACTGCACGACCAGTCTCGCCAGACACATCCGCAAGCTGCGGGGCCGTCGAAGCTGGGATCCGAGACTCCTCATCAACGGCCACACCGACGAGATGGGAATCGAGAGCGGCTGGATCCTGCCGAAGGGAAGCCTGGAAGAGACCCGGGCCCACTACTACGCGAACCCCCGGGTGGAAGCCGACCCCAGCGACTACTCGAACAGGCTGAGGGGTCGCGTGCCGGAGGGCGCCTGAGCGCTGCGCCTGCCCGTTCCGATCGGGCCGGATGGCGCGAGCCGGTTCCGCCTGGTGACACCGAGCCACGACAGGACGGCCGCTCAGCGGCGATTCGTTGTCCAGCCGCGCGGATCGTGGGATGCTTCTCGCGGGCGGCCGGAGCACGCTACGAGAGGAGAGCGCGATGGGGACGATCTCGCGTCGGGGCTTCCTGGCGGGCGCTGCGGGCGTTCTGGCATGGGGCTCCGCCTCGTGGAGCACCGCCCGGGGAGCGACGATGACTGCGAAGCTGGACGTCGAGCGATTCATCGAAGATCTCGAGCGCGCGAACGGGGAGAGTGAGCCCCAGGCCGCGGTCGACGCCGTGCTGGCTCGGACCGTCTCCGACCCGGCCGCCGTCCTGGCGGGCCTCGGCGAGCCGGGTGTCGCGGGCCTGCACACGATCCATCACTCCCCCGAGCTGACGGTCCTCAACGTCGTCTGGGCCCCGCTCATGCTCCTCATGCCGCACAACCACGAGATGTGGGCGTCCATCGCCATCTACACGGGGCGCGAGGACAACATCCTCTGGCAGCGGAAGGGCGCCGTGGTGGAGGCGATCGGCGCCAGGTCCCTGTCCGAGAAGGAGGTCTTCGCCTTGCCGGAGGATGCCATCCACTCCGTCACCAACCCCATCCGCCGGCTGACCGGAGCGATCCACGTCTACGGGGGCGACTTCTTCGAGGTCGAGGGACGCAGCGAATGGGACCCGGACACGCTGAGCGAGCGCGCTCTCGATCTGGGTGCCGCGCAGGACCGCTTCCGGGACGCGAGCGAGCGCTTCGAGTCGAGCCGCTAGCAGGCGATCGGCCAGGAGGAATCGGAAGCGGACCCCGTCGCGCGCGTCGAGGCCTTCGTCGTCCTGGAGGCCGGCCAGGAGGATCCGTGCGACCTCGGGCGCGGCCAGGATCAGGCATCGCCGGGCGGGTTCTTCGCGAAGTACTCCACGATCCGGGGCATCTGCATCTCGAAGCCACCGGGCGAGCCGATGTTGAGCGCCGTCGCCCGGTCGTCCGTGGCGTTCTTGAAGTCGTGGGTCATTCCGCCGGGTACCAGGACGAAGGAGCCCTGGGGCGCGTCCACCCAGGTGTCCTCGACGAGGAAGCTCATCGTCCCTTCGAGGACGTAGAAGACGTCGTCGCTCTCGTGGGAGTGCGCGCCCGGGCCGTGCGTGTGGGGCTCGAGGGTCCACTCCGACACCTCGTACCGGCCAAGGGTCTCGTCTCCGTCGGCCTTGTAGACGGCGTTCATGCGCCCCATCCCATACGCACGTCCTTCGCCGGGCCGCAGGAACACCGCGTCGCGCTGGATCGGGTCGTCGCTCATGAGGCTCCTCCGCTTCGGGGCTCGGGGGCGGCCCCGGTCTACATGGTGCCGCTCGCGGGGCTCGACCGCTCACGACCCGCGATCCGCGCAGGGCGCCAGCCGGACCAGGATCGCGGACCGCGCGGCCTCGGCGGGATCCGGGTTCCCGCCGAAGAGGAAGCCCAGCGTCCGCGCTCCGTAGAGCGGAATGCGGTACTTCTCCATGTAGATGGCGTAGAGGGTCTGCTGGACCTCGGGGTCCGAAACGAACACCGGAACCCGGCACTCCGCCCTGCCGTCGCGAACGATCGAGGCCGTCTCCAGCGTCTCGAGGCGACGAACCCAGCGAGCCTCCGATGGATCCATCTTCCCGACCCAGGGATCGCCATCATGGTCGACGACCCACAAGCGAGCCAGAAACTCCCCGCCATCCTCGGGAGAGGTCCGGAGCACGATCACCTCCCCGGACTCGATCAGGCCGAAGGCCAGAATCGGGACGCCGAGAGCAACCCCGAACAAGACACCAAGAACCTTCTTCAAGAGCGTCCCACCCGAGGTGGATGAACGGCGCGAAGCGACCGCTCCATCCACCGACCTACTTATAGAGGAAGGAGTCCGGCGTCTCCTTCGGCTGTCGCCAGCGCGGGAACGCTCCCAGGCTCATGTCGTAGAGCGATCCCTGGAAGACCAGATCGAAGGGCAGGATCGACTCCCGGCCCCGCACCATGCCGTACTGCTCCCGCAGGCTCTCGTACACGTAGTTGGACTCGGCGGCGGCACGCAGGTCCGGCTCGTCGACGAGGCCCAGCCGGGCTCGCTCCAGGTAGGCGTCCCGGAAGGCGTCCGGCGTGACCGCCTCCAGCGGGTCGAGCTGGTCGTTCATCAGCACCGTCTCGTCGAGCAGTGCCACCGCGTGCGACAGTCGCTTGGCGTCGACCTTCTCCCGCACGCTCACCGGGGCGTCCTTGTCGTCGCCACTCTCGGCGACGAGTGCCAGCTCGAGCACCTTGCCACCCAGGAAGGTGACGCCGCGCGGGTGCAGCTCTCCGTTGTGGAGATCGTCGTCCAGCAAGGTGGGGTTCAGGGCCAGGCCGCGGGGGCCGGCCACGGCGGGGTTCTCCTTCAGGAAGGAGCGCGTCACCCGGATGCGCTGGGGGGACATCATGTCGAGCTCCTGGCGCAGCCGGAAGCCGGCCGTTTCACCGGCGTCCGAGTCCGGGTACTCGCGGACCACGCCGCGCAGGATCGATCCGCGCCAGTCCCGCCGCGCCGCCTTGTCGGCCGCGGCCAGTCGCTGGCTCGCCGCCTTCTCGCCGAGCGTGATCCGCTCGATGGGGTCGGTCTCGGGCTGCAGGTCGTAGAGGCCCAGGGCCGCCACCCAGTTGCCGCGATCGGTCTCGTAGTCGTAGAGCCACTGCGCGACCTCGCGGGTGTGGCGGCCGTGTGGCTCCCGTCGCAGGTAGCGGTAGCCCGCGATGGCGGGCGCCTTGTCGAAGTCCTCGCCCGCAGGCTCCCAGGGGCCGAAGACCAGGCGGATCGGCGCGGTGACCAGCGCCTGGGCGATGCCCGGCAGCTCCATCACGTAGGAGAGGCCGAAGGGCAGGTCCGGGTAGCGGCGCTGCAACGAGTGGCTGCCGAAGAGGCGGAATCCCAGCTCCTTCTGGAGGGCCCGGCGCTGCTGTCGCTCGAAGTTCCCGTAGGTGTTCTGCCAGGGGTCTTCGAGAAGGGCCCGGGCGTGGCGGCCCATGTTGGATTCGTGGTCGTCCGCGTGGGCGAGATCGTGGAGCTTGTTCCAGCTCTCCTTCTCGAAGCCGAGGTCGTGCTGGGCGAGGGCCAGGACGAACTGGGCCTCGTCGGCGAGCTCGCCCTCCGGGTCCGAGAAGGAGAGCTGGAACAAGCTCCACGATCTCGCCCACGCGGACGACCACGAATCCAACATGG
>JANQSB010000153.1 GCA_028284295.1 Myxococcota bacterium
TGATGATGATGTCAGCAGGCGTCAGTTGCCAACCGTAAATCACACCGCCACGACTTCCCTTTCGGTTGCTCGCTACTGACCGCCGTCACCCTGCTGGGTCTCTACGACCCGTTCCGTGGCGAGCCGCGGCTCCTCGTCGACCCCTCCTTCGAGAAGCTGCTGCCGGGCGACGATCCCGCCCGCCGCGGCTACGAGGCGATGCAGCAGCGCTTCGAGATGGGCGAGTCGTTCGTGGTGGCCGTCGAGCCGCCCGGCGGCGTCTTCGCGCCGGACGCCCTCGAGGCCCTGGCCGCCCTCGAGGACGCGCTACTCGAGATCGACGGGGTGGAGGCGGTTCGCAGTCTGGCGACGCTTCCATTTTCGCCCGCCCGCCCACCCGCCGGCTCGCCCGCCCGCTCGACCCCGCCGGCACCGGGATCGGACGCCGGCCTCGATGCGGCGGCGGACGCGGCCGTCGGCAGCGTTCTCGACGAAGTCCAGGCGGGACCGGCCCGAGCCTCCGCGGCCCGGGCGGCGGTCCTGGTCGATCCGCTGCTGCGGGGCGTCTTCGTGTCGCCGGACGCGGAGCTGGCCGCCCTCCACGTCGCCGTCGAGCCGATGGACGAGGCCGTGCTGCTGCAGGCGGATCTCGGTCGCCGTCTGGCCGCCGTGGCGGCCGAGGAGGTGCCGGGATGGCCCGTCTGGGTGGCGGGCTCGCCCTTCCTGAAGGCCGAGATGAACCGGATCCTGAACGACGAGCTCGGCAGCCAGGTGCCGCTGGTCCTCGTCATCATGATGATCGTCTCGTTCGCGGTCTTCCGCAGCCTCACGGGCGCCTGGATCCCCATCGCGACGATCGGGCTGGCGCTCGTGTGGACCCTGGGTGCGATGGGTCTCGCCGGCGTTCCCCTGAACATCGTGACGAGCATCGTGCCGCCGCTGATCCTGGTGGTGGGGTTCGCGTACACGATCCACGTGGTGGCCGAAGCTCGGGCCCTGGCGCGCAGGGGCGAGGCTCGGCCGGGCCCCGCCCTGGCCGGGGTCGCCCGCCCGATCGCGCTCACCGCGCTCACGACGGCCGCCGGATTCCTGTGCCTGTGTCTCAGCGAGCACCCCGCGATCCGCGAGTTCGGGGCCTTCGGGGCGGGCGGTGTGCTGGCTTCGCTGGTGGCGGCCATGACCTTCGCGCCGGCGATGCTGGCCCTTCGAGGGATGTCGTCCGGGGGCGAAGACAGCACGCGGGCGCGTCGCTTGGAGGCGCGCGAGCGTCGCGTGGATCGCTGGCTGGAAGGCCTGGGACGGCTCTCCCTGCGCTACCGCGTGGCGGTGCTGGCCACGGCCGGGCTGGTCTTCGTCGGCTCCCTGGCCGCCGCCACCCGGATCGAGGTCGATACGCGCATCGTCGAGAACTTCCGGGGCGACTCGCTCGTGCGCCAGAGCTACGAGCGGCTCAACGACGCGCTCGACGGTGCAGACCTGCTCTACGTGCTCGTCGAGGGTCGCGAGCGGGGCAGCCTGCTCGAGCCCGGGAACCTGCGCGAGATCGCGAAG
>JANQSB010000162.1 GCA_028284295.1 Myxococcota bacterium
GCGCGCATCTCCCCCTCTTCCTCGGCTTCGAGGAACTCGTCCTCGAGGGGGTCGGAGTCGGGGTTGGCCGAGCAACCGCCCTCGTACTCGCGCTCGAGCACCTGGGTCTCCCAGCGCTCGAAGAGATCGCCGAGGTCGCCGGCGCCGAGCTCGGTGGCGTCGCGGACGGTGGCGAGGGCCTCGGCACGGGATTCGCGGGTGCGGAGCAGGTTGTGGCGTTCCTCGAGCTGCTTCAACCGTTCGTCCACCGCGGCCACGTCCGTCGCGAGCTGGCCCTCGACCCGGCCGTGCTCCTCCCGCCGCCGTTCGAGCTCCTCGCGCCGGCGCCCCGCGCGCCGCGCGCGGCGCAGACACTCGAGCGCGCGGGCTTCGTCGCGCTCGGCGCACTCGCGGGCGCGCTCCCGCCACGCGGACTCGGCCTCGCGTTGCTCCGCCAGGGCGCGGGCGAGTCGTTCTCCGTCGGCGCGCACCCGCGCGAGCTGCACCCGGGCCCGGGCGGCGGCGCGACGGACGTCGCGAATCGCGCTCTTCGCCACCGCCTCGTGGTTCTCGACCTGACTCACCATCCAGTCGACGCGAGACACCAGGCTCGTCGTCCATTGCTTCCATCTCTGCACGGGAACTCCTCCGTCTGGCGGACCCGGAATGGGCTCGCGCCCCGTTCCCTGCGCAAGCCCCGTACCAGCGTTCCCGCGAGACGAAACGCTGCGCTTTTTCGCCGGGTTGGCGGTACCCTTGCCCCTGCCGCGGGTGCCGCACCGTGCGGCGCGGCCGCCATCGGATGTCCGCACCCGACACGGTATGCCCAGTGCGGCGGGCTTTGCTCGCGCACGGGGAGCGCGGCACACTGGTGCCCCACAGGAGGGCTCGATGCCCCAGAAGAAGAAGATCCTGGTGGTCGGCGCGTCGGGCCTCGTGGGCTTCGAGACCGTCCGGCATTTCGAGCGGCTTCCAGACTGGGAGGTCGTCGCGACCTCGCGACGCAAGCCCGATGGGCTCACGAGTGCCGAGCACCTCTCGGTCGACCTCCTCGACGGCGAGCGCTGCGCCCAGGTCTTCGGGTCGATGCACGACGTGACCCACGTCGCCTACGCCGCGGTGTACGAGATCGCGGGGGATCTGGTGGCCGGGTGGCAGAACCAGAAGCAGATGCAGACCAACCTCACGATGATCCGCAACCTGTTCGACCCCCTCGAGCAGGCGGCCCAGGGCCTGGAGCATTTCACCCTGCTCCAGGGGACGAAGGCCTACGGCGTCCATATCGAGCCCTTCCCGGTCCCGGCCCGGGAGCGCTGGCCGCGACACCAGCACGACAACTTCTACTGGCTTCAGCAGGACTACATCGCCGAGAAGCAAATGGGGAAGCGCTGGACCTGGACGATCCTGCGCCCGCAGCTGATCTTCGGCGAGGCGATCAAGGGCAACCTCAACGTGCTGCCGCCGATCGGGGTGTACGCGGCGATCGAGCGAGAGGCCGGACGCCCGCTCTCGTACCCGGGGGGCCCGCCGCTGCTCTTCGAAGCGGTCGACACCGAGCTGCTCGCCCGCGCCGTCGAGTGGGCGGGGACGACCCCGGCGTGTGGCAACGAGATCTACAACATCTGCAACGGCGACGTGTTCACCTTCGAGAACCTGTGGCCGACCGTGGCGGAGTGCTTCGGAATGGAGCTCGGGCCGCCCAAACCGGTATCGTTGGCCGAGAGTCTGCCCCGGCGCGAAGCCGAGTGGGCGGCGGTGGTGGACAAACACGGACTGAAGGCTCCGAGATCGATCCACGATTTCGTGGGCGAGTCCGCCGAGCTGGCCGACTTCAGCATGGCCTACGGAGCCGACGAGACGCCGCCGCCGGTGGTGATGAGCACGATCAAGGCGCGACAGCACGGCTTCCACGACTGCATCGACACGGAAGACATGCTGCGCAAGTGGTTCGCGCGCTATCAGGAAGCCGGGCTGCTCCCGCGCTAGCGCGCACGTAGAGCGCGGCTGCGCCCCCGGGCGCAGCCCAGGACCGCGATCCGATTCCGAGCGTCCGGGCCCCGAGTGTTCGGGGCACAGGCCGGTCGCGGGCAGGGGGAGCGCCTCGGGCGAGACGCCGAGGCCGAGACGAGTGAGTGCGCGGAGACCCGCACGTCGCCCGCCGTGGGCACCGACGCGAGTTGCCGCAGCCGGGGAAGTGATGGCCACGAGCGCCCGTCAGAAGAGCCCGACCCGAGCCGACGCGCACCGCCCT
>JANQSB010000180.1 GCA_028284295.1 Myxococcota bacterium
CGATCGCACGAAGCTGCGAACGATGCGCCGCGGGGTGCGGCTCATCGCGGGAGGATCCGCCGGGGCAGGGTCACCGCGCGCATTGTATCGGTCCCGCACCCTTGGGGCCGCCGCGGCATCCAAGCCCCGAGCGACGGCGCGAGATCCGGGCTAGAAACTCCCGGCGAGCGCGCTCCATCGACAACCCGGAACCCGGATCCACCAGGAGAGAGATCAGCATGGCCGAAACTGCAGACGTCACCGATGCGAGCTTCGAATCCGAGGTCCTCCAGTCGGACCAGCCCGTCGTGCTCGACTTCTGGGCCGAGTGGTGCGCTCCCTGCCGCGCGATCTCGCCGATCATCAAGCAGCTCGCGCAGGACTACGACGGCCGCGTGAAGGTGGTCAAGATGAACATCGACGAGAACCCGCAGACGCCGGGACGCTATGGCGTGCGAGCGATCCCGACCGTGCTGGCCTTCCAGAACGGACAGGTCGTCGAGCAGCTCCAGGGCGCCCGCCCCAAGGCGGCGTTCGAGGAGATGGTCCAGAAGCTCCTCTGAGCCGCGTCCGTTCGGCCCGGCTTCAGCTCGCGAAGCCGGAGCGGAGCGGGGACTCGAAGAAGCGCACGGGCCAGCGCCTTCGCACCGCGGTGCGATAGAGCATCGGGTCGGGATTCGTGACGACCGGGTGCCCCACGAGGTCGAGCAGGGGCAGGTCCGTCACGGAGTCCGTGTAGAACCAGGAGCGCGCGAGGTCGAGCTCCTGCTCCTCGATCAGCTGCTGGATCCAGTAGATCTTCCCCTCGTCGAAGCAGATCGGCTCGAGCACCCGGCCCGTCAGGAGACCCTCCTCGACCTCCAGGCGGGTGTACAGGATGTGGCCGACGCCCAGGTAGCTCGCCATCGGCTCGACGATGTAGCGGGTCGCGCCGCTGACGATCGCGACGGTGTGCCCTCGCGCGTGGTGCTCCGCGATCAGCTCGGCCGCTTCCGGGTAGACGGTGTCGCGCACCATCTCGTCGAAGAGCCGCTGACCCTGCGCGGCCAGCTCGGACTCCTGACGCCCCTTGAACTCGAGCATCATCGACTTCGTCCAGGCTTTGAGGTCGAGCATCCCGACCTTGTAACGGAGGTAGGCCCCCAACCCCCGGGCGAGCTCCCAGCCACTGACCTCGCCCTGCTCGTAGCGGTGACGCATGTAGAGCGACGCCGAGTTCTCGGCGATCAGGGTCTTGTCCATGTCGAAGAAGGCACCGATGCCGGACATGGCAGAAGACTAGCCCGGACTTCAGAAGACGTAGCGCCGCATCGACACGTTCAGCAGCAGTCCGATGGCGATCCCGGCCGCGAGCAGCGCCGATCCCCCATAGCTGAACAGGGGAAGCGGCACGCCGATCACGGGCGCCAGCCCCAGCACCATGGCCACGTTGATGGTCGCCGGCCAGAACAGGATCCCCACGACGCCCACCGCGACCATCGCGCCGAACGCGTCCTTGGCGTTCCGCGCCACCCACAGCCCCCACAGCAACAGGACCAGGTAGAGGGAGAGCACCACCGCGCTTCCCGCGAAGCCCCACTCCTCGGCCAGCACCGAGAAGACGAAGTCCGTGTGCTGGGTCGGCAGGAAGCGCAGCTGGGTCTGGCTGCCCTCCATCCAGCCGGTGCCGAAGAGTCCACCCGAGCCGACGGCGATGCGCGACTGCATCGCCTGGTAGCCGGAGGAGAGCGGATCCCGTGCGGGATCCAGGAAGTCGAGAATCCGGGTTCGCTGGTAGTCCTTGAGACCGTAGCTCCAGAAGGCCGCGAGTCCGGCCAGGCCGGCCGCGCCCAGCCCCGCCCAGGCGGGCCACGGAATCCGCACGAAGGGCAGGAAGGTGACGCCGATCAGCAGGGTGAGCAGTGCCACACCGATGTCGTTCTGCAGGGCGATGATCCCGACCGGCAGCGCGATGATCGCCAGCGGCGCACCGAGCTGGGTGATCCGCGTGATCTCCGTCGGCGGATTCCGCTGGAAGTAGCGGGCCAGCGCGAGCACGAGCGCGAGCTTGGCGAACTCCGAGGGCTGGACGCGGCCATCGAAGAGCCAGGCCTGCGCGCCGCGCGTCGCCGGGGACATCAGGATCGGCAGCAGCACGAAGCCGAGGCTCGCGACGTAGATGGGCATCGCCAGTCGGGCCAGGCGGCGGTAGTCGATGACACAGACCCCGAGCATCGCGAGCGAGGCGACGCCCAGCGCCAGCACCTGCCGTCGGAAGATGTCGCTGCTGCCGGCCTCGAGACCCGAGTGGGTGGCCGACATCAGGTTCAGCAGCCCCAGCGCGACCAGCAGCGACACCAGGGCGAGGAGCACCCAATCGAAGTTCTGGATCGAGCGTCGGTCAATCCGCAACACGTTCGACTCCTGCGCGCGCGAGGGGCGGTGATCCGATCTCGACTTCGCGATCCGCTTCCGCGACCGAGAGCGGGGGCGCGCCCTCGGCCTCGCGTCGCTTCTCGAAGTAGCGGGCGAGAACCCGCTGCGCGATCGGCGCCGCCGCCGCGCCGCCGCCCTCTCCCGCGTGCTCGACGATCACCGCGACGGCGATCTCGGCCGCCTCGGCGGGCGCGTAGGCGGCGAAGATCGCGTGATCGCGATAGCGGAGGGGGATCTCGTCGTCCTCCAGGTCCTTCACCAGGTCGAGGCTGACCACCTGGGTCGTGCCGGTCTTGCCGGCCACCTCCACGCCCGGGACACGCGAGCGTCCACCCGTGCCCCGCGGCTGCTCGACGACCGCCGTCAGCGCCCGGGACACGATGTCGAGCACGTTCTTCGAGATCCCGACCGAGGTCGTATCCGGTGTCTCGGGCTCGTCGACGAGCCGGCCGTCCCAGGTCTCGAGCCGACGCAGGATGCGGGGCTGGACGCGCTGCCCGCCGTTGGCAACGACCGAGAACGCCACCGCCAGCTGGGTGGCGGTCACGAGGTTGGCGCCCTGCCCGATCGAGACCGAGACGGTCTCGCCCTTCTGCCACGGCTCCTTCTTGACGCGGATCTTCCAGTCCCGGGTGGGGACCAGACCGGCCTTCTCGCCGGGCAGGTCGATCCCGGTGAGCTGGCCCAGGCCGAAGGCCTTCGCGTAGCGGGAGATGCGGTCGATGCCCAGCGTGACCCCCAGCTGGTAGAAGTAGACGTCGCAGGAGTGGACCAGGGCCTGGGTGAGGTCGACGCTGCCATGCCCCACGCGCTTCCAGCAGCGGTAGGTCCGGCGCCCCAGGCGGTAGTAGCCGGGGCAGAAGACCTCGTCGGCGGGGTCGATCTCGCCCTCGGCCAGTCCCGCCACGGCCACGATGGCCTTGAAGGTCGAGCCCGGCGAGTACTGGCCCGCGATGGCGCGATTCTGCAGCGGCACCCACTCGTCGCCGATCAGCCCCTGCCAGATCTCCGAGTCGATGCCGCCCGCGAAATCGTTGGGGTCGTAGGTGGGCCGCGAGACCAGCGCCAGCACCTCGCCGTTGCGCGGATCGAGCGCCACGAGCGCGCCCATCCGGTCGGGCTTCTCCGGATCCTGCGACTCGAAGGCCGCCTCGGCGGCCCGCTGCAGATCGAGGTCGATGTGGAGGATCGCCCTGCCACCCGGCGAGGGCCGGATCATGTCCACCTCGCGCATCTCGCGACCCGCCACGTCGACGATCACGTTGCGACCCCCGGCACGGCCGCGCAGGTGCTCCTCGAGCCGGGCCTCGAGACCCGTCTGGCCGACGATCTCCCCGGCGCGGTAGTCGGCGAAGCGTTCGTTCTGCAGCTGCGCGGGCTGGATCTCCCCGATGCTCCCGAGCAGGTGCGCGGCGCGGGCGTCCTCCAGATAGTGGCGGCGGGGGCGCATGTCCGTCATGACGCCCGACATCGCGAAGCGATGCGCCTCGACCCGGGCCAGACGCTCCTCGCCCATGTCTCCGTCGAGCTCGACGGGCTGGAAGCGCTTGCGGCCCGTGGGCTGGCCGACCCGGGAGGCGAGCTCCACCGCGTCGCGCTCGAGCAGCTGTCCCAGGGCCCGGTAGGTGCGGTCCGGCTCGCGCAGCTCGTTGGGGATGACCTGGACCCGGTAGGCCGGCCGGTTGGCGGCCAGGGTCCTGCCCTCGCGGTCGACGATCGCGCCGCGGGGCGCCTCGAGCACGAGAGTCCGCACCGAGTTCTGCTGCGAGCGCTGGCGGAGGTCGGCGCCTTCGAGGATCTGCAGCTGGAAGAGGCGCAGCAGGAAGACGCCGAACGCCAGGGCGATGACCAGCGCCAGGAGTCCGAGCCGGCCATCGCCCAGGGGCGAGTCCACCGAGCCGAGGCGATCGTCCCCGTAGCCGCCCAGCATCAGGCGGACCGGCGCACCGCGTCCAGGCCCAGGGGACGCGGACCCGGATCGTCGTGGGCCCAGTCCCACACACGACCCACCAGCGCCGAGACGAGGGGGGCCACGGCGCCGGTCATCGCGCCGTGGACCAGCTCCGCGGCCAGCCAGCCCACCCGCAGCTCGACGCCGCCCACGAAGAAGCCCGTGAGCGCCAGCATGGCCAGGCCGTAGACGACCGTGAGCGCGGCCGCGAACCCGGCCAGCGGCCACGAGCCGCGCAGATTCAGCTGCCGCGTCGCGACCATCGTGGCCGTGAAGGTGACCAGGTAGAGCAAGGCATGCTGCCCGAGCAGGGACCCCGACAGCAGGTCGCGCGCATAACCGAGGACGACCGCCAGCAGCAGCCCGCGCGCCAGCCCGCGCCAGCGCAGGCCGATCCCGATCAGCGCGACGAGTGCCAGGTCCGGACACCAGGGCGGCGCGAACCAGGTCGCGATCGCGCCCTGCAGGACGACGGCCGAGACACCGAGACCGAGCAGGCTGGCGACCCGCTTCACGAGGATGGCCTCCCGGAGGGCGCGCGGGCCGACTCGACGGGGCCGTCGTTCTCCCCGTACAGGAGGTCCATGGTCGGGCCCCGGCGCATCATCAGGAAGACCTGCTCGAGCCGACCGAAGTCGACGGCCGGGCGCAGGCTCGCCGTCTGCAGAAGCCCACCGGCGGGATCCGAGAGCTCGACGATCTCGCCGATGCGCAGGCCCTTCGGATACACGCCGCCGAGGCCGGAGGTGATCACGACGTCGCCCACCATGACGTCGCCACCGCGCACGACGAACTCGAACTCGAGCTGGTTGGTGCCGCGTCCGCGCACGATGCCCCGCGCACGACTCCGCTGCACGATGCCGTCGATCGCACTCTGACGGTCGAGCAGCAGCATGGTCTTCGCGGCGTGGCGCGAGGTCGCGGTCACCAGGCCGACCACGCCTTCGGCCGTGATCACGGGGTTGCCCGCGCGAACGCCGTGCGACGCACCGCGATCGACCAGCACCGACCGGAACCACGGCTTCACGTCGAGCGCGACCACCTCGGTCGGCAGCATGGGGATCTCGAACTCGTCGCGCATCGACGCGATCTGCTGCAGGTGCCCGCTGGCGACCAGCGCCTCGCGGTACTGGAGGTTCGCCTCTTCGAGCTCGGCGACCCGAACGCGCAGCCGCTCGTTGTCCTGCCGCACCTCGAGCAGGGAGACATAGTCGCGATACACACCCCGGAGCCCGTCGACCGGCGCCGCCACCACGTCCTGGATCGGCACGGCGATCTCGAGCATCACGGCCTGCCACCACGGCAGGTCGCGTCCGCCCTCGGCGAGCGAGCGGCGGTCCGAGACCATCGTGACGACGGCCAGCAGGGCCAGCACACCGAAGGTGAGCGGCGCCCCGATGCGCTTGAGCAGATCCGGCAATCGACCCCCGTGAGGCGTCTCTGCGCCTCCAGAACCGCCTTGGTGCCGCCTGAGGCACCCTCCCGGGGGGATCGGTCGGGCCAGGGCCCGACATGAGGGCTGCCACCGGCTACGAGCGGATGGTGACTTCCTTGAGCAGCCTCATCTCGTCGAGACAGCGACCCGTACCGACCGCAACGGCCGTCAGCGGGTCCTCGGCGAGCATCACGGGCAGGCCGGTCGTCTCGCGCAGCAGGATGTCGAGGTTCGAGAGGCACGACCCTCCGCCCACCAGCACGATGCCCTTGTCGACGATGTCGGCCGACAGCTCGGGAGGCGTTCGCTCGAGCGCCATCTTCACGCTCTCGACGATCGCGTTGATGGGCTCGGACAATGCCTCGCGCACTTCTTCGGACTTGATCTCCAGGGTCTTCGGAACCCCTGCCACCAGGTCGCGTCCCTTCACCTCCATCGAGCGATTCTCTTCGGTGGGGAAGGCGGTGCCGACCTTGATCTTGATGAGTTCGGCGGTCCGTTCGCCGATCAACAGATTGTACTTGCGCTTCACGTACTGGATGATCGCTTCGTCCATCTTGTCACCGCCGACGCGAGCCGACAGCGAGTAGACGATTCCCGACAGCGAGATGACGGCGACCTCGGTCGTGCCACCCCCGATGTCGATGATCATGTTGCCCGAAGGCTCGGTGACGGGAAGCCCGGCACCGATGGCGGCCGCCATCGGCTCTTCGATCAGGTACACCTCGCGCGCCCCGGCGAGCATCGCGCTCTCCTTCACCGCGCGCTTCTCGACCTCGGTGATTCCCGACGGCACGGCGATGACGATGCGCGGGCGCACCCAGCGCTTGCGATCGTGAACGCGCGTGATGAAGTAACGCAGCATCGCCTCGGTGATCTCGAAGTCGGCGATCACGCCGTCCTTCATCGGACGGATGGCGACGATGTTCGCGGGCGTGCGACCGAGCATCTCCTTCGCTCGCGTTCCGACGGCGCGCACCTTGTCGGGTCCCCGTTCGTTCTGGCACACCGCCACCACGCTGGGCTCACTGACCACGATGCCGCGCCCCTTCACGTACACCAGGGTGTTGGCGGTTCCGAGATCGATTGCGAGGTCGCTGGAGAACCAGCCGAAGACGGAGTTGAGAACCAAGGCGCCCCTCCCGCGATCGCCCGGATCGTCTCCGGGTCGATCTTCTCGAGTCGTCGCTGCGACCCGCAGCCGCTCCGCTAACTACTCGATTCACGGAGCCTTTTAGCCCGGGCGCAACGCCTGGGAAAATACCAGTCGGCCCTGCCGCCAGCAAGCAGGTGAGCCCTTCTGGGGCGGTCCGGAGCGCTTGCCCGCGCGGGGACCGCTCCGTACTCTCCGCTGCCCCGCGCCACCCCCGGGCCTCGGAAGGAAGCCAGATGCTCGAATCGTTCAGGAAGGGCCAACGCTGGCTCACGGGCCTCTTCGTGCTGCTCATCGGGGGGGTCTTCGTCTTCTTCATGGGGCTGGGTCAGCCGCTTCAGGGCGGTCCCTCGCAGGGAATGGTCGTCGAGCTGGGCGACATCCGGATGTCGGTGCCCGACTTCCTCCGCGTTCGCGAGCAGCAGGCCGAGACCTACCGCGATCAGCTCGGCGACCAGTTCAGCAGCAAGGTCGGTCGCGCCTTCCTCGACAGCCAGGCACTCCGGGTGCTCGTCGACCGGGCGATCCTCGCCCACGACGCACGAGAGCTCGGCCTGCGCGTCGGCAAGGAGGAGGTCCAGCGCGTCATCGCCCAGAGCCCGGGCTTCCGCGACGAGGAAGGGCGCTTCGACTCGAAGGGCTTCAACGACTGGGTCGAGTACACCTACGGCAATCAGCGCAACTACCTGGAGTTCATGCGCAGAGCCCTGCTCTGGCAGAAGATGGTCCAGCTGCTCTACGCACAGGGCGAGGTGAGCCCGGGAGAAGCACGCGCCGCTGCACTCCATCGCCTGCAGGAGGTGCGGCTGGCCTTCGTCGCGCTCGACACCGAGTCGCTGCCGGCCGACGAGGCGCCCTCGGACGAGGCCATCGCGCGCTACTCGACGGAGAACGAGGAGGCCCTGCGGGCCCTCTACGAGGAGCGGATCGACCGCTACCAGCGCGAGGCGGCGATCCGGCTGCGCCACATCCTGTTCGAGCTCGGCCCGGAGCCCACCCCGGGGGAAATCGAGCAGGCCCAGGCCGACGCAGAGCGAACTCTCGAGCGCCTGGAGGCCGATGAGGACTTCGCAGCCCTGGCCCAGGAGCTCTCCGAGGACGTGGCCACCCGAGAAGCCGGTGGCGACCTGGGCTTCCTGGAGCCCGCCGCCCTGGCACCAGAGCTGGCCGAGGCCGCCGAGGGGCTGGCGCCGGGTGAGCGCAGCGGCATCGTTCGAAGCGACCGCGGCCTGCACCTGCTGGTGCTGGAGGAGCGGCGCGAGGCCGGAACCCAGGCCTTCGACGAGGTTCGCGACGAGCTGGCCCGGGAGGGAGCCGAGCGGGCCGCCGCCGCCGAGCGCGCGGATCGCCTGAGCGACGAGCTCGCCACGGCCATTCGCGAGGGCAAGTCGCTCGAGGATGCTGCGCGAGATCTCGACCTGCCGCTCGATCGCACGGGCGCGGTTCGTCGTCGACCGGACGGCTTCGTGGTGGGCATCGGGGCATCGAAGGATCTGCTGTCCACCGCCTTCGCCCTGGACCCGATGGGAATCCCGAGCGTTCCGGACATCTTCGAGGTCGGCTCGCGACTGGTCCTGATCCAGCTCGTCGAACGCATCGAGCCCGACGAGGACACGCTGAACGACACGATCCAGCAGGAGCAGCAGCGCCTGGCGGAGGCGAAGCGCGGCGCCTTCGTGCAGAGCTGGATCGAGTCGCGCAGGAGCGCGCTGGTGGAGTCCGGCGCCCTCCGGATCGACAACTCGGTCATCGAGGGGTCCTGATCCCGAGCGGGGAGGAACCTCTCTCGCACCGCCGTGCACTCCCTGGACGAGGAGGTCCGCGCATGACGGTTCACGGTCTGCGAGTCGCGATCCTGGCCAGCCTGGTGCTCGCCACGGCCTGTGCGTCCGACCCGGCCGATCGCCTGGCGGTCGCGCAGCAGGAGGCGGCGCGCATGGCGCCTCCGGATCGGCCCCTGTCGGAGTTCCGCAGCTTCACCCTGGCCCCGGTCGCCCTGGCGCCGGCCGTAGAGGCCGACCCCAAGAAGGTCGCGCAGGTGGACGTCCTGCAGGAGAAGCTCCGGGTGCGGCTGCAGCCGCTGCTCGACGAGTGGAACACCACCGCCCCCAGCGGGCAGGGAGCGCTCTTCATCGAGCCCACGGTGCAGCAGCTGCGCATCGTGAGCGGCGGAGCGCGCTTCTGGGGAGGCGCCATGGCGGGCGAGTCGATCGTCGACCTCGACCTGCGCTTCGTCGAGCGGGAGTCCGGCCGAGAGCACGGCCGCGCCCGCATCGTCCGGGGCTCCGGAGCCATGGCCGGAGGCTGGTCCGTAGGAGCCACCGACCGGAACCTCCTCGACTACATCGCCGACATCGCCCACGAGTACCTGAGAGAGAGCTACTAGCCTCCGCCTACTGTCCGTGCAGCACTGCCCACCATCCTCAGGACGCTAGCTGCACCAAAGCCGCGAGGGCGTCGAGGGTGCCGTAGATTCGCGGCCCGCGGAGTGGAGGTCGGCGAAGGCGTACCCCCGTACGCCGAGCCGGCCGGAGCGAGCAGGTCGCGAAGATGCGGTGCCATCGGCGCCCGCAGCCTCAGGCGTAGCCTTCGGATCGGTGCTGGAGCAACCCCATGAACTCCGCGCGGGTCTTGGGGTCGTCCTCGAACTCCCCGCGCAGGGAGCTGGTGATCGCGTAGCTGTTCTGCTTCTGGACGCCGCGCATCATCATGCAAAGGTGCTTGGCTTCCACGACGACCCCGACTCCCTTGGGCTGGAGCACGTCCTCGAGGGTCTGCGCGACCTCCATCGTCAGGCGCTCCTGCACCTGCAGGCGACGGGAGAAGATCTCGACCAGTCGCGGGATCTTCGACAGGCCCAGGACCTTCCGGTTCGGGATGTAGGCGACGTGGACACGCCCGAAGAAGGGCACCATGTGGTGCTCGCACAGGCTGTAGAAGTCGATGTCCCGCACGAGCACCATCTCGTCGTACTCGACGTCGAAGAGCGCTCCCGTGAGGACCGCGCGGGCGTCCTCCTCGTACCCCTTGGTGAAGAAGCGCATCGCCCGGGCGACGCGGTCCGGTGTCTTGACCAGGCCATCGCGACCGGGGTCCTCGCCCAGCTCCTTCAGCAGGGCCGTGATCAGACCACCGATGTTGTCGTCCGTGGGCTCGCTCATAGCGGCCATCCTAGCGAAACGGGACGGCCGACCCGTGCGAGCGGCTGGCGAGGCTGCGAGGCCCGACCGGTCAGTAGGTGCGGAGCAGCCCTCGGAGCACGCCCCGGATCTCCACGTTCGCCGCGGGCACCTCGATGGGCTCCATGCGCTCGTTGGCGGGCACCAGCTTGACCGTATCCCCGGACTTGCCCCGGCTGCGGTAGAAGCGCTTGAGGGTGGCGTCGGTGCCGTCCACCACGGCCACGACGGTCTCGCCGTTCCGCGCCTGCTGGCGACTCTCGACGACCACCAGGTCGCCGTCCCGGATCTGCTCGTCGATCATCGAGTCGCCGCGCACCCGCAGCACGAAGGTCTCTCCCGGACGGCGCACCATGTCCGGCGGCACGGCGACCCGCTCCGTGGCTCCCGCATCCTCGATGGCCTCGATGGGCGAGCCCGCCGCCACGGTCCCGAGGACGGGCAACGAGGGCGTCTCGGAGACCTCGTCCGTGACGTCCTCCACGGGCTCGACGGAGCGAGAGCGATTCCAGGCCTTCTGCAGGTAGCCCTTCTCGACGAGATGGGAGACGTGCTTGTGGACGGTCGCCACCGACGACAGCCCGAAGTGCCCCCCGATCTCCTCCAGACTGGGCGAATAGCCGTTGCGCCGCACGAAGTCGCGGATGAACTCGTAGATCTCGCGCTGCCGCCGGGTCAGGGCCACGAGCCGGTCCTCCTGGGCGCGCAGGATCGCGAAAGGAAGACGAAAGTCAAGTCCGGCGCCCGGGCCGGATCCCCGCTCAGGCCGCGGCGCGCAGCTTGGCGTCCGGCGAGGCCCGGTAGAAGCGGCGCAGCTCCGACACCAGCTCGGGGGTGTCGGCGGGCCGCGGGTAGCGGCGCGCGAGATTCCGGCAGTACGCCCTCGCATGCCGGTGTGCGACCCGGTAGCGATCCAGTGCCTCGGGCTCGAGATCGTCGGCGAAGTGGAAGCGCTCGAAGTGCGCGAACGCGTCCCGGGGCACGCCGTCCCGTCGCAGTCGCGCGAACGCGAAGCGGTCCACCTCGGCCTGCAGCTCCAGGATCAGGGGGGAGACGGGAAGGTCCTGCGCGGCGTGCCAGGCGACGCAGACGAGGTGGCTGGTCTCCTCGATGACCGTTCCCTCGTGGGCGTGGTCCTCGGGCGCGAGGTGCAGTCCGATCCCCAGCTCTCCGTCCTCCTCCAGCAGGACGAGACCGCTCCGCGTGCCCGCCGGCAGCAGCGCGCGCGCCAGCTCCGGCGACAGGTCGAGCACGAAGCGCTCGGCCTCGAAGTCGAGCTCGAGGGCATAGACGTCGGCCAGCCAGCCCGCGAACTGGCCCACCCGTTCGCCAGTGGCCCGGCCCGCGGGACTCACTGCAGGCGGTCCGAGCCGGAGGGCACGAGCAGCCCGTGGCGAACCAGTCGCGACCGGGTCCGCTCGCTGCCCGTCTCCCGGTAGCGGTCGTAGAGTCGCAGCAGGTCGACGGACTGTCGGCCGCGCGCGCGCTCGCCGACCTCGGCGAGCAGCTCGACGAAGTCGGCGAAGTCACTGGCCAGCTCGTCGAAGAGCGGCGAGCCGGTGTCCAGCGACACGCGCCGGTAGGCGGTGGAGCCGATCTGCCGGTAGTAGGACACGCCGACGGTCCGGCGCCGCAGGCTGTCTCCGAAGAAGCCCGCGTGGAAGAGGGCCCGGTCGCCGAGCGCCCGCAGGCGCGCCCGGCCCACGGTGCCGTCGGCCAGGAGCGCCAGGGCGAGGGACTCGGCCAGGGTGTCCGGCTGTGCCTCGGCGCCGGGACCGGGGCGCGCCGTGCGGACCCGCT
>JANQSB010000220.1 GCA_028284295.1 Myxococcota bacterium
CCGGGGAGGGACCGGACCGCGCAACCCGCGAGGCCGGCTACTTCGCGCTGCGACTCCACGGGTTGCGGCAGGCGGGGCGCGATCCGGCGCCGGATGGGCGTGATGGCCATGGCGCCCATCCCGACGCCGAGTCCCGCGCTCGTTCCGGCCGCCTTCGCGAAGCCCAGGGGTCCGCTGCCCATGAGCACGCCCTCGTCGTATTCGAAGTCCTGACCGTACGGGAAGCCCAGCAGCGCGTTCGAGCGTCGCACCACCCGCGTGTCCACCGCGGCCATGACGAAGGGGGCGACCCATTGGCCGAAGTCCGGGTCGCGGACCGGTCCCATCCGATCCGCCGCATCGGGACCGTTCTGCTGGTCCTTGGGGTTGAGCGAGTACGGATCCCGCATCAGGCGCAGGATCTCGGAGTCCCGGTCCGCCTCGTCGAGCATGTTGAGCATGCTGGCCACGGTCCCGCCGCTGGCGCCGCCGCGGAAGCCTTCGACCCGCATCTTGACGCGCGGACACGGAGCACCGTTCTCGGCGATCGCGCGCTGCTGGAGGAACCAGGTTCCGAGGTCGGACGGGATGCAGTCGAAGCCGCAGGTGAAGACGATCCGGGCGCCCCGTGCGGCGGCCTCTTCGTGGTGGCGGTCGATCATCTTCCGCATCCACTGGACCTCGCCGGTCAGATCGCAGTAGTGGGTGGTGGCTTCGACGCAGGCGGCCACCAGTCCGGACCCGTACTTCGCATAGGGTCCGACGGTGGTGCAGACCACGCGCGTGCGACGGGCCAGGTGCTGCAGGCTCTCGGGGTCGTCGCTGTCGCCCACGACGAGGGGGAGCGCACTGGCGTCGAGGCCGGTCTCGCGCCCGATCTCGTCGCGCACCGATTCGAGCTTGGCCCCGTTCCGCCCCCCGAGTGCCCAGCGAAACGAGCTCTCCTGGCTGCGGCGCAGCAGGTGCTCGGCCACCAGTCTTCCCGTGAAGCCGGTGGCGCCCCAGACGATCACGTCGAACTCGCGTTCTTCTGCCTGCATCCGGACCCTCTCGTTCGGGGCTCTCCCGCTCGGGATCCCCGCCGAGGAGGGTAGGTCAGCTCGACGGGGTCGGTTCCCCGACAGGCGAGCGGCCGGGTTCGGAAGCTACCCTGAGTCGATGCGCCGATTCGTCGCGCCCCCCTCCGTCGTCGCGCTCCTCTCTCCCGTCGTGTCTCCGGCCCTCTTCGCGTCCCGCATGGCCGTCGCGCTCGCGGCTCTCGCCCTGGCTTGCACCACGGCTCCCGCCGACCCCGCCGCGCGCTCCGTGAGACCCGAGACCTGGGAGCGGGTGCGCCCCCATCTCGAAGCGCTGAAGCCGGGCGACGATCTGCGGATCTTCCGGGCCGCCCGCCAGGTCTACGGTGCCGAAGAGTCGGATGGACGACCGATGGTGGTGATCCCTTCCTGGATCCCGTCGCTGTCCGGCGGTGCCGCGGGCGGAGTCTCGATGTTCGGTCAGCTGATCGGTCGCCGCGGGAAGCTCGTCTACGGCAGTCACGTCTTCGGCTACGTGTCCGAGTCCCGCATCGTTCCGCGCTTCCAGGTGATCACCCGCGCCCAGCTCACCAGCGCCGCGGAGGTGGCCTCCCTGGCGGCGGACGGCGCGCGTGACGTCGGCGCCCTGCCGCGTCCGACCGGCGTGCTCCACTTCAAGGACCTGCTCGTTGCCGGCACCCGACCGCTCGACTTCGAGCTTCCCCGGGATGAGGCTGGGCACGTGATTCCCGTCGCGGACGACTTCCCGGACCTCCATTCGGAGGCCACCTATCGCCGGGTGGCGGCCATGCTGGACGCGGCGCCCATCGGAACCGACCTGCTCTCGCTGCTGTGGCTCCTGGAGGCCCGGTTCGTGACGGAAGACGCGGGTCAGAGTCACCGGCTCGTCGTCCCGGGCTTCCTCCAGACCCGGGAGGCGCGAACCCGAACCGTCGAGGAGCCCACGGCGATCTACAAGCTGCGTCCCTTCGGCTACCTCGAAGGCACACAGGGGGTCGTTCGCCGGATCGCAATCTTCGAGAACGACCGCCTTCGGGGCGTCGTTCGCTACGACGGTCGCGCCGATTGGCTCGGCTATCTCCGCGAGCTGGGTCTGCGCGAGCCGGCCGGCCTCGAGCGCTCTGCCGAGCCCATGGACGACCGGCCCCACTGAACGCACCCGGCCGAACCGGCGTGGCCGCTCGATGGGAGCCGGGAGCCGACCGGCGGATCCAGCACCCGCAGGACCGGAGAGACCCGCGGAGCGCCGCCTCGAGGGCCGGAGGGGGGCGTCGCGCCCCTCATCACGCGGTGGCGTCCCCTCGGTCAATCCCCGGATCGGGTTCGCCGAAGAGACGGGGGCGGGCGTCCCTTGCTCCCAGCGTGCGAGAGACGAACGAGAGAGAAGGAAGACAGGCCCCGGCCGGGGCCGGGAAGGAAAGGAGGCCCGGATGTCGAACCAAGCCGCGTCGCCCCTGCGAACCCTGCTGGGTGTCAAGGAGCCCGGCAAGCCGGGCAGGATCGTGGTCTGGGACACGGCCGAGATCACCATCGGCCGATCCCCCGAGAGCGACATCGTGCTCGAGGACTCGGACGCGTCGCGCCAGCACGCCCTCTTTCTCCGCACCGCACAGGGGCATCAGGTCCAGGACCTGGGGACCTCGAACGGAACCCTGGTCAACGACGGTCGACTCAGCGAGTCCCACCTCCTGCAGAACAAGGACGTCGTCGCGATCGGGGAGGTCCAGCTGACCTTCATCCAGACGCGCAAGGACCCGAGCGCGCTCGGGCTCGAGGTCAGCTACGCGTCTTCGTTGAAGGGCTTTACCAACCCCGCCGCCGGTGTGGATCCCGGCGCGACCACGCTCGGACTCGCGAATCCCGTGGGCGACGAGTTCGAGGTCGGAGCGGTCGGCGACTTCGGGCTCGCGGACGGGCAGGCGCCCAGCCCGACGCGTGATCTCGATCTCGAGTTCAACGACTTCGTCCCGGGCGACGCGCTGCCCTCCGCGTCCGACGGGCGCCTGTCGCTGCATCTGGAGCTGGAAGGCCTGACCCCCGAACTGAGCCAGAGCCTCCAGTCCCTGGTCGGGAAGCTGATCGAGCTGCCCGCGTTGCGGGTGCGCATCAAGTCCGACTGAGCGCGCTCGCTCAGCGGCCGCGCCCCCGCAGTGCGAGCACCAGCAGCACCGCCGTCCAGCCGACCAGGACCAGCAGGCCCCAGGCTTCGCGAACCTCCTCCTCCTGACGGGCGCCGGACATCCCGAAGGACTGCATGGCGTCGAGCGAGCTGTCCGCCAGCGCCGGCGCCCACAAGGCCGCCCACACCCCCAGCGCTGCGAAGACGACGGCGATCGGCGCCGTTGGGAGCTGGCCGAAGGCGGCGGCACCGCTGACGACGGCTCCGGCCAGGTAGGCGGCGATCCAGCGCAGCGGGTCGGGGTCGTTCCACTGGACCGCTGCGCCGAACAGGAAGATGGCGGCGAAGATTCCCGAGAGCGCCCGGAAGACCGGCGACATGACTGCAGGATAGCCCTTCTCGCCGCCCCGACCCCGCGAGCGACCGGGCGAGGGAAGGTCTGCACAGGGTGCAGACCCCGCA
>JANQSB010000232.1 GCA_028284295.1 Myxococcota bacterium
CTCCCGGCGAGCTCACCTTCCCGGTGCTCCAGCGTCACGTGTCCCGGGTCGAGCTGGTCGCGGAGGACGAGATGCTCGACGCAATGGCGTTCGCGCTGCGCGAGCTGCGGCTGGTGCTGGAGCCGTCGGGCGCGGCTTCCCTGGCGGTCGCCCTGCGCGAGCCCGGCGGCCGCTGTGGCGTTCTGCTCAGTGGGGGCAACGTGGACGGACCGCTCCTCGCCGAGGCGGTCGCCCGCAGCAGGCGTGGCTGAGTCCCCTATCATCGCGCGGTCGGCGCGGAGGTGGTTCTTGCTCGCGAAGTGGCTTGGGTGTGCGTTGCTCGTGCTCGGGGCCGCGTCCCTGGCACGCGCC
Organism: Myxococcota bacterium; assembly: GCA_028284295.1. Taxonomy (GTDB): domain Bacteria; phylum Myxococcota_A; class UBA9160; order UBA9160; family UBA4427; genus JAJDAN01. The sequence continues at coordinate 352 of JANQSB010000232.1, forward strand.
GACGGAGCCGCGGGCGCGAAGAGCAAGGCGCCCGTACACGTCGGAGTCGGCAGCGGTGTGTTCCGGCCCTGGGACGGGAATTCCGGCTACAACCTGCTGGCCAGCGCTCACGTCGGGCTCGGGTCGGATCGCTTCTGGGTGGGTGCCGAGTTCGAGTTCCGGAAGTTCCAGGCCGAGCTGAAGCGCGATTTCCATCCGGACATGAACAGCTTCGCCATCCGCTTCAGCTTCCAGTACCACCCGTTTCCGCAGTGGTGGCTCTCCCCCTACGTGGGCGTGTCCGTGGGTCTCCAGGCGAACCGCGTCGAGGAGAACAAGCAACGCTACCCGCCCTTCCAGCGCGTTCGCGACGACTGGAGCGGGGGCACCAGCCTGCTGGCGCTCGCGGGCTTCCAGGTGCCCCTCTTCACGGAGCGACTCCACTTCTTCGGCGAAGGGCGGATCGGAACCTCGACGGACATCTGGGAGCGGAGCAATGGCAACGTGCAGTTCGATCAGGTCGGCGGGATCGCGGGTCTCGGCGGCCTGCGCGTGAGCTTCTGAATCGTCATGCCGCGAGCCAGCAGCTACGACGCGATCGTCATCGGTGGCGGGATCGCCGGCGCTTCGTGTGCCTGGGCGCTCGCGCGGGGAGGTGCGGGCCGCGTGTTGCTCCTCGAGGCCGAGGCGCAGCCCGGCTTCCACACCACCGGTCGCTCCGCGGCCTTCCTGGTGGAGAGCTACGGCAACCCGACGGTGCAACGGCTGACGCGAGCGAGCCGCCCCTTCCTGGAGTCGCCGCCCGACGGCTTCGCGTCGGCGCCCGTGCTCGCTCCTCGACCCAGCCTCACGATCGCCCGAAGCGACCAGGCCCAACGCCTCGCGGACGACACCAAGCTGGCCATGGAGGCGGGCGCGCGGCTGGAGACGCTTCGCGCCGAGGAGGCGCGCGAGCTGTGTCCCGTGCTGCGGCCGGGCTATGTCGCGGCCGCCGTCTACGAGCCCGGGGCGCAGAGCATCGACGTGGACCTCCTGCTGCAGGGGTTCCTGCGCGACTTCCGCGCGGCGGGTGGAACGACCCGGACCGGGCAGCGGGTCCAGGGGCTCGAGCCTCGCGGGGACAGCTGGTCCGTCGACTGCGCGGATGAGCGCTTCGAGGCGCCGGTGGTCGTCAATGCGGCGGGCGCCTGGGGAGAGGTCCTCGGTCGCCTGGCCGGTGCCCGGCCGGTCGGGCTGCGGCCGCTGCGTCGGACGGCGATCACCTTCGATCCGCCGCCGGGTCTCGACCACCGCGGCTGGCCCTGCGTGATCGACGCCGACGAGGATTTCTATCTGAAGCCCGAGGCCGGGCAGCTGCTGGCCTCTCCGTGCGACGAGACCCCCAGCGAGCCCTGCGATGCGTCGCCGGACGACCTCGCGGTCGCGCTCGCCGCCGAGCGCGTCGCCCGGGCCACGACGATCGAGATCCGACACGTGCAGCGGCGCTGGGCAGGGCTTCGCAGCTTCGTTCGCGATCGCGCGCCGGTGGTCGGGATGGACGGCGAGCGGCCGGGCTTCTTCTGGCTGGTGGGGCAGGGCGGGTTCGGGATCATGACCTCGGCGTCGTTGTCGCGAGCCGCGGCCGGGCTCGTCCTGGAGGGTCGCCTCCCGCGGGAGCTGGAGGCGGCGGGGCTGTGCGCGGCCGACCTGTCGCCCGAGCGCGAGTCGCTCGCACCGGACCGCGCGCGCCCGGTGTCGTGAGCGAGACCGACTCCCAGACGCAGCCGCAAGGGCATTCCGGGCCGGCACTCGGGCTCGGGGTCATCTGGGCGTACTGCCTGCCGATGATCGGCATGAACGGCATCGGCATCCTCAGCTCCATCTATCTCATGAAGTTCAGCACCGACGTGCTGTACATCGCGCCCGCGGCGATCGGCCTGATCCTCGGCCTCGGGCGCGTGTGGGACGCGGTCTCCGATCCCGTGGCCGGATACCTGTCCGACGTCTCGAAGGCGAGGCGAGGCCGGCGCCGTTCCTGGATGTACGCATCCGCGCTTCCCATCCTGGCCTCCACCGTGATGCTGTGGGCGCCGCCCGCCTTCATCACCGAGGCCACCCTGGTCCTCTGGATGGGCTTCGCCTACATCCTCTACGAGACCGCAGCGACCTCCTTCTGGGTGCCCCATGGCGCGCTGGGAATGGAGCTGACGCCCGACTACCACGACCGCACCCGGCTCTTCGCCTATCGGCACATCCTCAGTGCGGTGGGTCTCGGTCTCGGGCTCGGCGCGGTGTGGCTGGTGCGAACCGCGGAGGCGCCCCGCGCCATGGCCCTCGGTGTTTCGCTGGCGGGCGGCGTCATGGTGGCCGCCATGATCCTGTTCGCGGCCCTGCGCGTGCCGGAGCGCAAGGAGTTCCAGGGGCGGGGCGCCAACAAGGTCACGACGGCCATGCGCGACGTCTTCCGCAACCCCCACGGCCGATTGCTGGCTCTGGTCTACGTGCTCGAGACCTTCGGCACCGCCAGCATCGGGACCCTGGCCCCCTACGTGATGCAGTACGTCGTGAACGCTCCGGACCTGACCGAGGTCTTCATCCTCATGTACGTGGTGCCAGCGCTCGCGTTCACGCCGTTCTGGGTGAAGCTCTCCCGTCGCTTCGGCAAGAAGCCCATGTGGCTCTTCGCCATGTCGGCGACGACGCTCGCCTACCTGCTCATGTTCTTCATCGCGAGCGAGTCCTACGTGACGATCTTCGTGGTCGTCACCCTGCTCGGGGCGGGCTCGGGCTGTGGCCAGGTGATCGCGCCGTCCGTGCAGGCGGACGTGATCGACTTCGACGAGTACCTGACCGGCGAGCGCAAGGAAGGCGCCTACGTCTCGATCTGGAATCTGCTCCGCAAGGCGCCGGCGGGCATCACGGCGATGATCACGGGCTTCGTCCTGCAGGCGGTCGGATTCGAGCCCAACGCGGAGCAGACCGAGGCGACGAAGACCGCTCTCCTGGCCCTGATCGGGCTGCTCCCGGCGACCTGCTACGGAGTGGCCACCCTGCTCTTCACCCGCTTCTCGCTCGACGAGGCCGAGCACGCGCGGATCGCCGAGGAGCTGCTGGCGCGACGGGGCAAGCTCTAGGGAAGGTCTGCACAAGGTGCAGACCCCGCAGCAAGCGAACGCGAAGCGTTCGCCAGCTAGAGCTTGCTCTCAGGCGAAGTCCCGGGTCATGCGGTAGACGACCCGGTCGCGCTCGCGCTCCACGCGCCACATGGGCGGGTCTCCCGCCCGGTGGACGGGCCCCATCTCGACCATGGCGTTCATGAAGCCCTCCGTCGTGTACGCGAGGACCTCGGGCACCTCCTGGGCGTCGTGGATCACGATGCAGTAGCGACGGGCATGCTCGGGGTCGGGCTCGACGGCGAAGCGGCCGAAGTTCAGCAGGCTGCCGCTGAGCGTCGTGATGAGTCGCAGGGACTGGCCCCAGAGCTGGAAGGCGGCGTCGCTCTCGAGCGATTCGTCCCGGCTGGTGTGGTAGTCCATCTGCTGGTAGAGACCGGACGCGGCCAGGCGTCGGGCGGCGGCGGCGCCCCGCTCCCGCAGCAGGTCTTCGCGCCGTCCTTCGACCTCGCAGACCAGCTCCGCCAGCCGCCGGTAGCTGTGGACGTCGTACCAGCCCGCGAGATTGACGGGCTGGTCGAGCAGGGCCCGTTCGTCTTCGCCCAGTCGCTCGTCCAGCAACGCGGCGGAGGCCCGACCGTCGTCGCGCATCTTGGCGACGTCCTCGATCAGGCTCGAGATGCTCGCTCCCTTGATCGACGGAGGATTGCTTCCCATAGGGAGCGTATCGGCCGGCGCCCTCTCGCCCTTTTGCCCCGAGGCGGCTGCGCACCGACTGCAGGGCCCGCAGCGAGCCGGCGGGTTCGCCCGCTAAGCTCGCGCCGTGCCGCGGACCCCCGAGCCTTCGGATTCGACCCGGAACTTCCTGCTGGTCGCTGCGCAGATCGTGGCCGTTCGGATCGGCTGGATCTTCAAGACCGAGAGCGTGCTGATCCCGGCCTTCCTCGACAGCATTGCCGGCCCGGGCTGGATGCGGGGACTGCTGCCGGTGCTGAACCGGGTGGGGCAGAGCGTCCCGGCCTTCCTGCTGGCGGGCCCCATGCGCGCGGCTCCCTTCAAGAAGCGGCTGCTGGCGGGCTCGAGCGTCGCCATGGCGCTGCCCTTCCTCGCCCTGGGAGCGGGCCTGGCGCTGTTGGGACCCTCCGCGGGATGGTGGCCGGCGGTCTTCCTCGCCCTGTACTTCGTCTTCTGGTGCTTCTCCGGCCTGCAGATGGTGGTCAGCGGGACCCTGCAGGGGAAGCTCGTACGGCCGGAGCGTCGTGGCCGGCTGATCGCCGTCTCGATCTTCGGCGGCATGCTTCCCTCCGTGGGCTTCGCGTGGTGGCTGCTGCCGGGCTGGCTGGAGGCCCCCGTTCCCGGGTACGACAAGATCTTCCTCTTCACCGGGGTCTGCTTCGCGCTCGCAGCCGGCGTGGCCTTGACCCTCGACGAGGCGCCCGACCGCTACGACGCGCCACGTGTGAGCCTCGCCGAGAAGATCCGCGGTGCCTGGCTGCTGCTGCGCGAGGATCGCGACTACCGCCGCATCGTGGTCGTCGCCTCGCTCTTCAGCTCGTCGATCATGGTCTTTCCCCACTACCAGGCTCTGGCCCGGGAGCGCTTCGACCTGGCCGGAACCCACCTGATGGTGTGGGTGGTGGTGCAGAACCTCTCGATGGGTCTCGCCAGCGTCGCCGTCGGCCCCCTGGCCGACCGCTTCGGGAATCGGCTGGCGCTCCGCGTGCTGACCTTCGCGGCGGCGGGGGTGCCCTTGTTGGCGCTGTGGCTGGCCTTCCAGCCGCCGGAGCTGGCGAGGCGCTTCTTCCTCTGGATCTTCGTCGCGATCGGTCTGATCCCGATCGGATTCCGGGTGATCACCAACTACCTGCTGGAGATCGCACCGGCCGAGGACCATCCCCGCTACCTCAGCCTCAACCAGCTGTGCACGGCAGCGGCCTTCCTGGCCTCGCCCTTCTTCGGGCTGCTGATCGACCTGACGAGCTTCGAGCTGGTCTTTGCGCTCGAGGCCGGCCTGATGCTCCTGGGAGGGCTGTTGACCTTCCGGCTGGTCGAGCCGCGCGAGCGTCGTGGCCGGGGCCTCGGGTAAGCTCGGGTCTCCATGCCGACGATCCGCTTCCGCGCGCGCGACCACGACGTCGAGGTCCCCTGCCCGGACGGCGCGAACCTGCGCATGGTGTTGCTGCGGGCGCGGCTGCCGCTCTACACCCGGGTCGCCCGGGCGATCCACTGCCGGGGCCACGGGACCTGCGGCACCTGCGCGGTCGAGGTGGAAGGCGCGCTCTCCGAGCCCACGCCGGCCGAGAGCCGTCGCCTGCGTCTGCCGCCCTTCGGAAAGGAGGGGGGCGCCGGTCTGCGTCTGGCCTGCCAGTGCAACGTCGCGGGCGACCTGACCGTCACCAAGCGCCACGGGCTGTTCGGTCTGGGCGACTGAGCGGGCGCTCGCATCCAGACGCCGGCCGGGGCAGGGTGGAGTCCCGGTCGGGGTTCAGGGGGCGTCCCTGCCCATGACGATGGTTCCCGACGCCCCGAACATCCCGCCGACCCCGTGCGAGACGGAGATCTCCACCCCGGGCACCTGGGCGGGAGCGATCCCGCGGACCTGACGCACGGACTCCTGCAGGGCGTACATGCCGTACATGCCCGAGTGCATGTAGGAGAGCCCGCCACCGTTGGTGTTGACGGGCAGGCGCCCGCCCTCTGCGGTGTTGCGCTCCCAGATGAAGTCGCCGGCCTCGCCGCGGCCGACGAAGCCCAGGTCCTCGAGTCCGTAGAGGGGCAGGTGGGCGAAGGCGTCGTAGATCATCAGGTGGTCGACGTCGTCGTGGCGAATGCCAGCCTCGGCGAAGGCCCGCGAACCCGAGACGCGGAAGGCCTTCGAGCGCGTGAGGTCCTCCATCTGGCTGACCATCGGCGTCTCGACGCTCTCTCCGGTGCCGAGCAGATAGACGGGCGGTCGCGGAAAGTCGCGGGCACGGTCCGCGGCGGTCAGGATCAGGGCACCCCCGCCGTCGGTCACGAGGCAGCACATCAGCTTGCGGAAGGGCCAGGCGATCATGCGGGAGGACAGCACGTCGTCCACCGTGATCGGATCGCGGTAGCTGGCGCGCGGATTGCGCGAGGCCCACTCGCGCTGGACCACCGCCACGTTCGCGAGCTTCTCCTCGCTGAGCCCGGTGTCCTTCATGTACCGGAGCACCGGCAGGGTGAAGAGGGTGGTCGGTCCGACCGGGCCGTAGGGGAGCTCGAACTGACCGGGCAGGGAGGCGGGCTGGGGTGCGCGGCGCGCAGCGCCGACCCGCGACCGGCCGCTCTCGCCATGGGTGATCAGGACCGTCCGGCAGAGGCCCGACTCGATGGCCGCAGCGGCGTGACGCACATGCAGCATGAACGAGCAGCCGCCCACCGTCGTGCCGTCGACCCACTCGGGCGTGATCCCGAGGTACCAGGCCAGGGTGGTGGGCGACTCGCCGGCGGTCGCGACGCCGTCGATGTCGCCCGGCGTCAGCCCCGCATCAGCGAGGGCGTTGAGGCCGGCGTCCGCGTGCAGCTGGAGGACCGAGAGATCCGGGATGCGGCCCATCTCGGTGGTCTCGGCGGCACCGACGATGGCGATGCTTCCGGGCTTCACGAGCGGGACTCCTTGCCTTCCGCGTCGACCGGGCGGAAGTGGGGAAGGCAGAGGTCCTCGCCGGCCGGGGTGAACACCACCTCGAGTGCCATGTCCAGGACCAGTGCCTCCGGGGTCTGTGGGCAGTCGACGATGTTGGTCATCATCCGCGGCCCCTCCGCGAGCTCGACCACGGCAATCGCGTACGGGGCCTCGAAGCCGGGGGCCGGGCGGTGGTTGATCACGTAGCTGTGCAGGGTGGCCCGGCCGCTCGCCGCGAACACACGCACCGAGCGGGAGCCGCAGGACGGGCAGAAGGGGCGCGGCGGGAAGTAGACGTGCCCGCAGTCGTCGCAGCGCTGGAGCCGGAGCTCGCCCTCCCGAGCTCCGGCCCAGAAGTGGGCGGTCTCGGGCGTGGCTTGGGGAAGGGGTCGGCGGGCTTCGGTCATCGGCTCTCCAGGACTCGCGGGACGGGTGCGAGAGGCGTCCAACTGTAAGCGCGGGTAGGATTTCCCGGCAAACGAAACGCGAAATCGAAGCGACCAGCTTCGCTTCCCGGGAGTCCCGATGCGCTACGGAATGATCCTCACGGCCCCCAGCATCGCCGACCAGATCGCGGCGGCACAGACGGCCGAGAAGCACGGCTTCCACTCGGTCTGGACCCTGGAGTTCTTCCATCAGCACGGCCTGGTGCGCCTGGGAGCCGTCGGTGCGGCGACCGAGCGCGTCCAGGTGGGTACCGCCATCGCCTACGCATTCATGCGAACGCCGATGCTGGCCGCGTCGGCCGCCATGGACGTGGACGAGATCACGGGGGGTCGGGTGATTCTCGGCCTCGGCAGCGGGACCCGCTCCATGAACGTGAACTGGTACTCGATGCCCTTCGACGACCCGCCGGCGCCGCGCATGCGCGACGCCATCGGTCTGATTCGCGCCGCGATCGACGCCCAGAAGGGGGGCGGCCTCGACTACGAGGGCCCCTACTATCGCGTCCGGATCCCCCAGTACGCGCGCCCGGGCGCTCCGCGTCCGCGGATCCCGGTCTATCTGGCGGGGGTCAACAAGTTCATGATCAAGGCCGCGGCCGAGGTCGCGGACGGACTCATCG
>JANQSB010000240.1 GCA_028284295.1 Myxococcota bacterium
CCGCTGCGGTCGGCGTCAACTGCGCGCCTCCCGAAGTCGTCGCAGCCTGCCTTCCGACGCTGATCGGATCCGGGCTTCCCTTCTGCGTCTACGCGAACCTGGGCGCGCCCCTGCCCGACGGCGCCTTCCGCAGCCACGACTGCAGCCCCGAGCGCTTCGCGAGCCATGCCCGCGCCTGGCTCGACGCGGGCGCCCGGGTGGTCGGCGGTTGCTGCGGAACCACGCCGGAGCACGTGCGCGCACTCGCAGCCGCGGTGCGGGAAGCGCGTCGCCGGTAGGCAAGTCGGCGCGGCGTTCGCCGTCCGAAGGCGCCAATTTGCGTCACCCGCTGCCGCCCGGCTGCCATGCCGCTGCCGCCGCGCGCGAACGCGTGTGAGGAAGACCACGCCTTTCCAACCACTTAGCGATCGGCGCCCTCGACGAGGAACGAGTGGCATGGCGATTGCTTTTCCAGGAGGGCGGAGGGGACGAGGAGGGATTGCGCGCCGCGAGACGCGGGCCCTTCTCGACGACAGAACGAGAACGATCCACTGCGCCCGGGGCGGCTACCCCTCCCTTCGCACTCTGTGCGAGGAGCTGTCCCGGGCGCTTCTCGTTCGCCGCCCGGTCTACGAGTCGGGCCGGGCCTTCTTCTTCTGGCGTCCCGTGACCAGAGCGATGATCGGAGACGGCTCCGCGGGGTGCCACTTCGTCTGGCGGGGGTCCTCGTGCCAGACGAAGGGCAGCTGCTCGACGTGGCCCGGCTCGCTCGCCTTCTCGAAGACGGCAAGCGCGGCCTCGAGCACGGCACGCTGGGTCTTCGCGTCGCCAGCATCGCCGTAGGGACGCCCGAAGGGGTGCTCGATGGCCGCTACCCGCGGCATCCCCACCAGACGCTGGTAGACCCAGATCATGTTGAGAGTGACCGTCGGGATGCCGGCCGACTCGACCGCGCGCGATACCAGTCCCACGGACCGGCAGCAGTCGGGTCAGACCGGCGCCAGCAGCGCCAGGTCGACCTCTTCGGCGCGCATGGCCGCCGCGATCTCGGGCGCGCTCTGCTGCTCGAGCTGCGACGAGTCGTTGCCCTGGTAGCCCATCACCGAGTAGTGGCTGGGCGCCACCGAGCCGATGCGGCCCTCGGCGGCCAGGGCGTGCAGGCTCTCGAGCGGCAGGGCGACGCCGAGATCCCGCTCGATGTAGCTCGTGTCGATGTGGAGATGGTTCGCGACCACGTCTCCAGGCCCCGCGTCGGCCGCCAGCCGCCGCCAGCTGCCGTCTCCCCGCGTCGGGTTCTGCCGCTCGTACTCCATGTCGAAGGGCGGATCGCCCTGCATCGAGAGACCGGCCGTGGACACGAGCGCGACCCGGCTCTCGGCCAGGGGCTTCGCCACCTCGGCCCACGGGATCGGCCCGTGCGAGGGCGGATCGGGAATTCCAGCGGACAGCGCCTTGCGGATGAAGCCCCCGGCGAAGCGCCAGGGGTCCACCTCGCGGGCCGGGGGCGGTCCGGGCGGACGGGTGTCGAGGGCGTCGGACATGCTGCGGGGATAGCATCTGCGGATCGCGGGCCCCAACGGGGCCCCGTCGTCCCGAGGAGACGTGAATGCCGCTGCCGCCGATCCTGCCCGCTCCCCGAGCCGCCCTCGCCAGCGAGGGCCACTTCTCCCTGCGCGACGGCGTGCCCATCGTGCTGGACGGCGAGGCGCGAGACGCGGATCTCGTCACCGCCCGGGCCCTGCAGGACGACGCGCGACGCGCGGGCATCCGCCTCCCCATCGAGAGCCACCGCGAGTCGACGGCACCCGGCCCCCACGTCTCGCTGCGGACGGACCGACCCGTCGGGACGAGCCCCGAGGCCTACCGACTCACGGTGCGCAGGGAGCGCATCACCGTCGAAGCCCAGGGATCGGCCGGACTGCGCTGGGGAGTCGAGACCCTGCGACAGCTCGTCGGCGGGCGCGGGCGGGTGCCCGCCTGTGCGATCGAGGACGAGCCGGACCTCGACAAGCGCGGCGTCATGCTGGACGTGTCGCGCGGCAAGGTCCCCACGCCCGAGACCGTGCGAGACATCATCGATCTCTGCGCGCGCCTGAAGCTCAACGTGCTGATGCTCTACACCGAGCACACCTTCCGCTTTCGAAGGCACCCGAAGATCGGCGCCGAGGACTCGCCCCTGGACGCCGAGACCCTGCGCGAGCTCGACGCCTGGGCGGCGGACCGCTGCGTGGAGCTCGTTCCCTGCCTGCAGTCGCTCGGCCACATGTCCCAGGTGCTCCGTCACCCGGAGTACGCGGGCCTCGACGAGAGCGGCAAGGGCTGGACCCTGTCCCCCGTCGACCCCGGCAGCTACGAGCTGCTCGCCGACCTCTACGACGAGTACCTCCCGAACTTCCGGTCGACGCTGTTCAACGCCAACTGCGACGAGCCCTGGGACCTGTGTCAGGGTCGCTCGAAGGCGCGCGAGGCCGAGCTCGGTCCCGGCGGCGTGTACCTCGAGCACGTGCATCGACTGCAGCAGCTGGCGGCGCGCAACGGCAAGCGCACGATGATCTGGGGAGACGTCGTTCACGCCCATCCCGAACGCATCCCCCAGATCGACCGCGAGCTGGTGATGCTCGACTGGTGGTACGAGGCGGACTTCATCGACTTCGAGCGCGTCAAGGTCTTCGCCGAGAACGACCTCGAGTTCTGGGTGTGCCCCGGCACCTCCACCTGGAACTGCCTCTTCCCGCGCGTGGAGGTCAGCAACCGCAACATCCGGCAGTGGGCCAGCGCCGCTCGCCGGCACGGCGCCGCGGGGCTGCTCAACACGGACTGGGGGGACTACGGTCACTACAACCTGCAGGGCAACAGCTGGTTCGGCTACGCGATGGGCGCCCAGCACGCCTGGAGCGGTGAGAGCCCCGACAAGGACTTCGACCGGGCCTTCTCCCGCGTGCTCTGCGGCGACGCCAGCGGCGAGGTCGCACGGCTCTACCGCAAGCTCGGCGAGGTCCACGAGGCCGGCTTCCCGGTGGTCAACGGCAGCGCCATCCAGTGTCTCTTCTTCGACGACGTCGAGCAGGCCACCTTCGTGGCCCTGGCCGACCCCGTCGAGGTCGCGAAGAGCGAGAAGAAGCTCGAACGCCTGCGCGAGCGGCTCGACGACGTGCGCGAACGCTTCGGCGACGACGAGCTCACCTGGCAGGAGCTCGCCTACGCGGCGGACGCGTCGCTGCACGCGCTGCGCAAGACAGGC
>JANQSB010000252.1 GCA_028284295.1 Myxococcota bacterium
TCGCGCCCGCAGCGACATGCGTCGACCCCGGTGCTCGACCTCGATCTCCGGATGCGCGACGAGGTTCCGGTACCAGACGGGATTGCGCGGAGCCCCGCCCTGGGACGCGACCAGCAGCACGCCGTCCTGGTAGGGCACGTACATCAGGGGAACGGTGATCCGCCGCCCGCTGCGGGCACCGGTCATGGTGACGAAGCAGACCTCGTCTCCACCGAGCTTGTTGAGTCCGCCGCTGATCCGGTGCAGGAACACGTGGATGCGGGTGATGGTCTTCAACAGCCAGCGCGGCGGCGGCTTGCCCTGACCCGCGCCCTGGGCAGGGGCTTCGCTCACCCGGCAGCCGGTCGCATGTCCGCCGGGCTCCAGAAGGCGCGCATGGCGGTGATCTTGCCGGCGTCGTCGAACTGCATCATGTCGATGACGTCCATCTCCATCACGCCGTTGCCGAAGTCCAGGCGGGCCAGCATCGGGAAGGCCGCCTCGCTGCCCGCCACACGGATCGGTCCCGTGAGCTCGACGCGGAGCTTCCCGGAGGCCGACGCGTAGAAGGCCCGAACGGCCTCGACCCCCACGATCGCCGGGTTCCCGACCGGGTCTTCCACCTGGACGTCGCTGCCGTACAGCTCCATGATGCCGTCCACGTCGCCGGCGCTCAGGAGCTTGACGTAGCGCTCCACGGCTGTGCGGATGTCGGCGGGCTCGGGCATCGGGGTCTCCTGTGCCGGTCGTTGCGCGATTCCCGCGACCCCCATCTGGGGGACGGATCGGACCGGTTGAATCGCGCTCGCGATTGTGGCCTGATTGTGCCTCGCCCCCTTCGATTCCGCTCCATCGATCCGGTCGCCGATCGAGACCCGACGGATTCCCACCGAGGAGGCCAAGCGTGCTCCGAATCGGCAGATCCCTCCGTCCCGCCGCCGCCCTTCTCCTTCCCCGGGTCCTGGCCCGGGTTCTGACCCTGGCCCTGGTCGTCGCCTGCCTGGTCGGCCCGACCGCGACGGCCGACGACGAGCCGTCCGACGAGGCCCTCGTCGCGGCCATTCCCTTCGAGGACGGCTGGCATCCCAGTCGTGTGGTCATCGACCTCTCGACCGAGGGCAGCGCGCCCTTCGTCATGATGCTCGACACGGGTGCGTCCGGCAGCGTGCTGACTCCCGGCGCGGCGCGCGCCCTCGGAGTCAGCGTGCGCCGGACGAAGAGCAGCCCCTACCGCAAGGCCACGCGACTGGGACGCGACCTGCAGTTCTGGGTGGACGACCGGTCGAGCGACACGGGCTCGAAGACCGGCTGGGACTACGGCCTGCTGGGCGGCGAGTTCCTGGACGACTACGTGCTCGAGATCGACTACCCGAACCGCTTCGTGCGCTTCTACGACCCGCGCAAGTACAGCGTCCCCGAGACCGCGACCACACCCGGCGCCCGGGTGCTCCCCTTCCGCCGCAGCGGAACCCGCATCCTGGCGGAAGTCGAGATCGAGGGAACGACGGCGCTCACCCTTCTGGACACCGGGGCACCCGCCGTGCTGCTGGCGGGCCGCGAGGCGAAGAAGGCGGGCATCGACTGGAAGGGCCTGCCGCGCCTGGAGGGCGTCGGTGGCGTGCTGGGCCCGATCCGCACCTACACCTACGAGGCTCGGCGTCTCCGCTTCGCGGGCTTCGAGTTCGACGGGCAGCCGATCGCGATCGCACCTCGCGGCGCCTACAACCAGGGAGGTCCCACCGACTCGGCACTCGGCTACGACCTGCTGGGGCACTTCGTGGTCCGCATCGACTACCGCAAGAAGCGGCTCTGGCTGCGCCGCGGCCCCGAGAAGTCGCTCAGCTACTGGGGAGCGCGGGAGGCTCCGCCGCCGGTCGCCACACCCCCGCCGCCTGGCCCCGAAGAAGTGGAAGCCGACGACGCGCGGCGACGGGCCGAGTGGGAGGCTGGCAAGGACGAGCGCTACTACGCCGAGACGACCAATGGCTTCGTGGTCGTCGACGGCTACCGCCTGCGAGAGGGACCGAAGGAAGGCGAGGTCTGGTACACGCACGAGGAGATGCTCGAGCGACGCAAGGAACTGCGCGAGGCGAAGTCTGCAGGCGACTGACCCCGCCCGGCGCGCGGCTCAGCGTCGGCCGCGGCCTCCACGCGAGCCCCGTCCCGAACCACCGCCGCGCGACACCTTGGCGAAGCCCCGCTTGCCGGAGCCGCGCTGGGCGAAGCCCTTGCGCCCCCAGCCCTGTCGGGACGAGCCCTTCTTCCAGGCGCTCTTGCCCTTCCACATGCCCTTGCCCGACCCGGCTCGCGAGAAGCCGCCAACCCGTCGGTCTCGCGCCAGCCCCTTTCGCTCGCCGCGCAGGGCGGCGCGGCGCCGATCGTCCTTCCGGACGCGCTTCTGGACCCGCTGATCGGCCCGGCGCTCCATGCGCTGCTTCCGCTCGCTCCGCCCGACCCGCTCCGAGCCGTCGCGGCGCCCCGACCGGCGGACCTCACGACGACCCCGATCGACCCGCTCGCCACCTCGATGGACGCGCTCCCTGCCCTTGCGCACGGCAGGCCGCCGCGCGAAGGCGTCGTGGGAGGCACGCTGCAGGCCCGACGTTCCCGACCCGAGCCAGATCGAGATGGGGAACACGGCGGACGGGGGCCGCGGAGCGGTCCGAACCACCACGGGGCTGGAAACCGG
>JANQSB010000255.1 GCA_028284295.1 Myxococcota bacterium
GGGGCGGCCCTCGTCGTTCGGGGACCGTCACCGGTCCCGGGCGGCGACGACTACTCGGCCCAGCGCGGCGGACGCTTCTCGAGGAAGGCGCGGATCCCCTCTCGCAGCCCCTCGTCCCGGGCGCAGAGGACCTGATTGCGGTCCTCCATGGCGATGGCCTGCTCGAGGCTGCCCGCGTCCAGGCTCGCGTTCAGGCACTCCTTGGTGAGCTGCAGCCCGAGCGGCGACGTGAGGATCATCTCGCGAGCCAGCTTTCGGGCCTCCTCCTCGAGTTCGCCGTCGGGAAGCACCGCGGAGACCAGTCCGGTGGCGAGCGCACGTGGCGCGTCGATGAAGCGTCCGGTCAGCATCAGCTCGGAGGCCACGCTGGCGCCCACCATCCGGGGCAGGAAGTAGCTGACCCCGACGTCGCAAGCCGAGAGCCCGATCTTGATGAAGGCGGCGTTCATGCGCGCGCTCTCCCCGGCGAGGCGCACGTCCGAGGCCAGAGCCAGGGCGAATCCCCCGCCGGCGGCCGCGCCGTGCACGCAGGCGATGATCGGCTGGGGGCAGCGTCGCATGAGGATGGCGATCTCGCTGATGCGACGCTGTCCCTCCAGATTGCCGGCGACGGAGCTCTTGCCCGTGCCGGGCTGCTTCAGGTCGAGCCCGGCGCAGAAGGCGCGGCCTGCCCCGCGCAGGACGACGACGCGCAGGTCGTCGCGGGCCGGCAGCCCGCCGAAGAAGTCGCGCAGCTCGGTGACCAGCTGCGGGTTCATGGCGTTGAGCGCGTCCGGCCGGTTCAGGGTCAGCCAGGCGACCGGTCCCTCTTCGCGCAGATCCAGGGTCTCGTAGGCCATGGGTGCTTCAGATGCCCTCGGTGCGGTGGCCGCCAGCCCACATCAGTCCCGGCAGGAAGCGCCGCATGTGGTACGAGAGCTTCGCCACGCGGTCCGGGAAGACCATGAGCTTGCCGCGGTCGAGGTGGCTCTCGATCGCGTCGAGCACCTTCTCGGGCGCGATGGGAGGCAGGTCCTCGAGCACCTTGGGCTGCGACTTCGCCTGGTCGAGAAGCGGAGTCGCGACGGGCGGGGGGCACACGCACGCGAAGCGAACGCCGCGGTTGCGGTTCTCGTGGTAGAGGACCTCGGTGAAGGCCACCACCGCGAACTTCGAGGCGTTGTAGGCGCCGAAGTGGAGAGCGGGAAGCCAGCCCGCGATCGAGGCGAAGTTGACCAGGTCGCCGCGGCCGCGCGCGAGCATCGCGGGCAGCGCGGCCATGGTGACGTTGACCGTGCCGCAGTAGTTGATGTCCATGATGCGGTTGACGAGCCCCGCATCCTGGTCCATCAGCAGGCCGGTGGGCATGATGGCGGCCGCGTTCATCACCCGGTCGATGGGACCGAGCTCCTGCTCCACCTCCGCGACCGTGCGGGCGACGGCGCGCTCGTCGGTGACGTCCAGCGGGAAGGCACGGAAGCGCTCCCGATCCCGGCCCGTCTCGCGCAGCCCTTCCTCGTTGACGTCCGCGCCGGCGACTCGGGCGCCCGCTGCACACAGTCGCTGGGCGGCCAGGCGGCCCATGCCGCTTCCCGCGCCGGTGATCAGGACGACCTGGTCTTCGAAGGACATGGGGGCTCCTCGGGTGGCCCGGCATGCGCCGGGCGGGAGGTCGATTCTACCCCGAAACGCGAAGCGCCCGGACCGTGGGTCCGGGCGCTGGATTCGCGGGCGTCTTCGAGGGCGATCAGGCGTTCGCGGTGGCCTTCTTCGGCGCGGAGAGCCGCTTGCGGACCCGACGCTTCAGCCGCAGGGCCTCCTCGGGAAGCTTGCGATCGTCGGTGTCGAGCAGGAAGCGGTCGAGGCCGCCCTTCTTCGTCACGGTTCGCAGGGCCCGGGTGGTGATGCGCAGGTTGATGTCCCGGCCCAGGGCCTCGGAGTACAGCGACACCGACTGGACGTTGGGCGCGAATCGCCGGTTCGTCTTGCGGTTCGAGTGCGAGACGTTGTGGCCGAACTGGGTGTCGGTGCCCGTGAGTGCGCAGCGGCGTGCCATGGGGGCTCCCTACTTCTTCTTCATGCCGTAGCGCTTGCGGAATCGGTCGATCTTGCCGTCGGCGTCGAGCTCGCGCTGGGTACCGGTCCAGAAGGGATGGCTCACCGACGAGATCTCGAGCTTGATCACCGGTACCTCGACCCCGTCGACCTCGCGGGTCTCCTTGGAGGTCTGGGTCGACCGGCTCATCCACTCTTCGCCGGTGGCGGAGTCGACGTAGATGACGTCGTGGTAGTCGGGGTGGATCTCGGCCTTCATGGGGCTACCAGCTCGACTTGCGCATGCCCGGCAGCTGGCCGCGCAGCGTGAGCTCGCGAAGGGCGATCCGCGAGATGCCGAACTTCCGGTAGTAGGACTTCGAGCGGCCCGAAACCTCGCAGCGACGGTTCAGCCGCGTGGGGCAGGAGTTGCGCGGCAGCTTGGCGAACTTCTCCTGGATCTCGAGCTTCTCCTCGAAGGGGACCTCGGGGTCCTTGAGGCGCTTGCGCAGCTCGGCCCGGCGGGCGGAATGGCGCTCGATCAGGCGCTTGCGGCGGTTGTCGCGGTTGATCTGGGACTTCTTGGCCATTGGGATTCCTTCGAGGGGCCGGGAGGTTAGAGGCCCTGGACGCGGGGCGCAAGCAAGTGGCCGGGGACGACCCGGCCGGGCCGCGGCGCGGGATTCCTTTTTGAAAACAAGTACTTGCGATGGGATTGGCCGCTACCTATGCTCGGGAGCCCTCTCGCGCCAGCCCGGCCGGGAGACCCCCAGAACCCGGAGCCAGCCATGAGTGCCGACCGCAAGGTGGTGCGCGCCGTCGACCCCAGCCAGATCGCCAAGCACTTCGACCCGGCCGATGTCCAGGCCCGCTTCAACGAGCGCTGGGAGGAGGAAGGCACCTACGCGTACGACCCGAGCGCGAGCCGGGAAGACAGCTTCGTCATCGACACGCCGCCGCCCACGGTCTCGGGCTCGCTCCACATCGGCCACGTCTTCTCCTACACGCAGACCGACGTGGTCGCGCGCTACCAGCGGATGCGCGGCAAGAACGTCTACTACCCGATGGGCTGGGACGACAACGGGCTCCCGACCGAGCGGCGGGTGCAGAACTACTATCACGTGCGCTGCGACCCCGGGACACCCTACGAAGGGGGACTCGCGCTGGAAGCCGCCACCGCGAAGCAGCGCAAGGGGCCGGCGCGGCTCGTCTCGCGCAAGAACTTCATCGAGCTGTGCGAGGTGCTGACCGAGATCGACGAGCAGGCCTTCCTCGACCTGTGGCAGAAGGTCGGCCTCTCGGTCGATTGGACCCAGGAGTACCGAACCATCGGAGACCGGGCGCGCACCCTCGCCCAACACTCCTTCCTCGACCTGTGGCGCAAGGGTCGCGTCTACACGCAGTTCGCGCCGACCATGTGGGACGTCGACTTCCAGACCGCGGTCGCCCAGGCCGAGGTCCAGGACCGCGAGCTCCCCGGCGCCTATCACCACCTGGAGTTCGGCGTGGAGGGCGGGGACGAGAGCTTCGTGATCGCGACGACGCGCCCGGAGCTGTTGCCGGCCTGTGTGGGCGTGACCGCCCATCCCGAGGACGAGCGCTACGAGCACCTCTTCGGCCGCAACGCCGTCACCCCGCTCTTCTTCGCGCCGGTGCCGATCTTCCCGAGCGAGCTCGCCGACCCCGAGAAGGGGAGCGGCATCCTGATGGTCTGCACCTTCGGTGATGCGACAGACGTGCTGTGGTGGCGCGACGAAGGCCTGGCCATGCGTCAGGTGCTGGGGCGCGCCGGCCGCCTGATGCCCGTACGCTTCGACGCGGACGGCAGCGAGGGCTTCCAGAGCCTCCAGCCCGACAAGGCCAATGCCTTCTACGAGCAGATCCAGGGCAAGCGCGTCAAGCAGGCCCAGGCCGCCATCGTCGAGCTTCTCGCGGACCCGGCGGGCTCGGCGACCGGCTCCCGGCCGCCCCTGTGCCGGGAGATCGAGCCCATCCAGCACCCGGTCAAGTTCTACGAGCAGGGCGACACGCCGCTCGAGTACCTGCCGACGCGACAGTGGTTCGCGCGCCTGCTCGACGTGAAGGACGAGATGCTCGCCAAGGGCGAGGAGATCCAGTGGCACCCGCCCTTCATGCACGCGCGCTATCGGGACTGGACGGAGAACCTGTCCCTCGACTGGTCGATCTCGCGCCAGCGCTACTCGGGCGTCGCGATCCCCGTCTGGTACCCGCTCGACGCCGAGGGAGAGCGCGACTACGAGAACCCGATCGTGGCCACCGAGGAGCAGCTCCCCGTCGACCCCACCTCGGACACGCCGCCGGGCTACGACGAGAGCCAGCGCAACCAGCCGGGTGGCTTCGCGGCCGAGACCGACATCTTCGACACCTGGTTCACGAGCTCGCTGTCGCCGCAGATCGGCTCCCACTGGGTCCTCGACCCCGAGCGGCACGCGAAGCTCTTCCCCGCCGACGTGCGCCCGCAGGCGCACGAGATCATCCGGACCTGGGCGTTCTACACCATCGCCAAGGCGCTGCTGCACGAGAATCAGATCCCGTGGAAACACGTTCTGGTGTCGGGCTGGGTGCTCGACCCGGACCGCAAGAAGATGTCCAAGAGCAAGGGCAACACCGTCACGCCGGTGCCCCTCGTCGAGAAGCACAACGCCGACTCCACCCGCTACTGGGCGGCCAGCGCACGGCTGGGCGTGGACACGGCCTTCGACGAGGGCGTCTTCAAGATCGGCAAGCGTCTGGTCACGAAGATCTTCAATGCCGGCAAGTTCGTGCTGTCTCAGCAGGGTCCGGCGGCCCCCGTCTCGAGCGAGCTCGATCGCGCCTTCGTGGCGTCGTTGCGCGAGCTGGCCGCGCAGGCCACCCGCGACTTCGACGACTTCAACTACGCCCACGTACTCCAGAACACCGAGACCTTCTTCTGGACGCACTTCACCGATACCTACCTGGAGCTCGCCAAGCCCCGCGCGCGCCGCTTCGTGGACGGTGAATGCGACGGCGAGGACGAGGCGCTGGCCTGCGGGTCGGCCATCGCCGCCCTGCGCCTGGGCCTCGACGTGCTCCTGCGGATGTTCGCGCCGACCCTGCCCTACATCACCGAGGAGGTGTGGTCCTGGGTGTTCGCGGAAGAGAAGGGGCAGCCGACCATCCACCGGGCGCCCTGGCCTTCCGAGGCCGACTTCGCCGAGATCCCCGCTCCCGAGAATCCCGCGAGCTTCGATCTGGCGGTGGCCGCGTTCACGGCCATCAACAAGTGCAAGGCAGACCACGAGGTCTCGATGGGGCGCGAGGTGGAGCGCCTCGTCCTGTGCGCCAACCCGGCCACGCTGGCCGCCGCGGGTCCGGTGCTGGCGGACGTCTTCGCGGCGACGCGTTGCCGCGAGCACCGGCTTCACGAAGACGCGGCGCTCGAGGACGGTGTCTTCGAGGCGCGCGAGCCGAGCTTCGCCCCCAAGCCCCCGAAGCGCTGAGGAGACGACCGGCCGGGCCAGCCGGACGGCGACGCTCGTCAGGCCTGCGCTCGCTCCAACGCCTCGCGCACGAGCGGCATGCGGTCGTTGCCGAAGTACATGTCGTCGCCGTCGACGAACAGGGTGGGCGAACCGAAGCCCCCGCGCGCCATCAGCTCCTCGGTGCTGTCGCGCAGGCGCTGCTTGGTCTCTGGCTGCTCGATGCCGTCGAAGAACGCCGCGGGCTCGAGTCCGACCCGGCGAACGACGGAGTCCAGCACCTCGGGCTTGGAGATGTCCTGGAGCTCGCCCCAGTAGGCCTCGAAGACGCCGCGGGCGAACGCGGGCAGCACTCCGGCGTCCAGGGCGAGGAAGCAGCCGCGCATGGCCTTCACGCTGTTGACCGGGAAGACCTGCGGCATGCCGATCGCGATCCCCCCGCGCCGGGCCCAGTCCTGGAGGTCCTTGGCGTGGTAGCGGGCCTTGGCGGGCACGGGGTTGGCGCGCTGCTCGTAGACTCCCTGGTTGATCGCGTTGAAAACCCCACCGACCAGGATGGGCCTCCAGACCAGCTCCGCGCCCGTGTCAGCCGCGAGCTTCTCGACCTCGTGGAAGGCCAGGTAGGTCCAGGGGCTGGAGCAGTCGAAGAAGAACTCGAGCTTCGGCATGGATCGCTCTCCTCGCCGAGCTTCTACCGCACGCAGCCGAGAAGCGCGAGGCCGGCCTTGGCGACCGTCAGCCGGGTCCGAGGCGTCGGGACGGACCAAGATCTCTCTTCGACGAATATTCGAGTATCTCCAAAGTTGGAGTTTCAGATCAGATCTGTGCTATCGCACGACCGTCACTGGGGGGTGACGAGATGGGACTTCGCGAAGCCAAGAAGCAGAAGGTCCGCCGGTCGATCATTGAGAACGCGGTCGCGTTGTTTCGCGAGCGCGGCTTCGAATCGGCCAAGGTGCGCGACATCGCCGAGTCGGCGGAGATCAGCGAGGCGACCTTCTTCAACTACTTCCCCACCAAGGATGCGGTGCTCAGCGCATGGGCCCACGGCCTGGTGGCCGGGGCGTTCGGCCGTGTCGATGCGGGCCGGGGCATCCGGCCGGTGCTGCGGCGGGTCTGCGACGATCTCGCCGACCGGGTCGAGGCCGATCGGGCCTTTGCAAGGCGCGCCTGGCGGCGGGCGCGGCTCGCGGCCGGCGGCGCCACGCCCGACGTGACCCGGGTGGTCGAGGCCGCCCAGGAGGCGGGTCTGCTCCGCCGCGATCTCAGCGCCCGCCAGCTGGGCGACATCCTCTACGCAGCGATCTGCGGGACGATCGTCTCGTGGCTCGAGCGCGAGGCGCCTGCCGGCTCGCTGGCAGCGGAGCTCCGGCGAGGCGTCGACCTGGTGCTGGACGGCGCGCGGCGGCGCAACGAGCGGGTGCGGCCCGGGGCCGCCGCCGTCGGCGCGCCCTAGCCCCGACCCTCGGCGCCCATCAGTACCAGGTGAAGCCCAGTCCCAGGCTGACGTACTCGCGGTCCGACGCGGCGCCCTGGGTGGGCATCACGTAGGCGGCCAGGAAGCTCACGGCCAGACCGTTGGTGACGAACACCTCGACTCCGCCCCCCAGCCGTGCCACGAAGCTGCTGCCCGTGCAGGCGCGCCCTCCGCCCCGGTCCCGGACCTGGATGAAGCCCCCGTGTCCCAGCAGGAAGGGCTGGACGATGTGCTCCGTGAGATAGAGGCGGCCTCCCGCGGTGATCTGCCAGGCGTTGAAGTAGTCGGCGCCGCCCGCCGAGCTGCTGCACTGCACCGGAGAGCCCCGGTCGTACGACATCTTGGGCTGCCACTCGCCGCCGATCTCCGCGCTGAACCAGCGGTTGAAACGGAAGCCGGCGGAGACGGCCACGCCGCCGCCCGGATCGGCGTTGTTCTGGTTGTCGATGTTGGGCACGCCCATGGAGCCGTAGACCGAGCCGTACCAGTCCTGGCCGCCGTACTCGGACTGCTCGGCCCGGGCGGCCCAGGGCGCCCAGGCCAGTGCACAGACGAGGACGATCGCCGCCCCGCTTCGCGGCCTCCCGCGGTGATCTGCCAGGCGTTGAAGTAGTCGGCGCCGCCCGCCGAG
>JANQSB010000272.1 GCA_028284295.1 Myxococcota bacterium
CGCGGGGCCCCCGCCGTCCTGATGAACACCGGCATCGCCGGCGCGAAGGAGCCCGTCAAGATGGCCCGTGCCATGCGCCTGGCGATCGAGGCCGGCCGCCTTGCCTACGAGTCGGGTCGCATGCCGCGACGCCTCTACGCCTCGGCGTCGAGTCCCATCGAGGGCACGGCTGTCTTCTAGCGGGAGTCGCGGGGGAAGCGCGAGGCGCGTGCTGTGCCTGGTGGTCGATCGGGCCTGCGACCGCCACCCGCTGACCCGGGCGGTGCGTGCGGCGGTCGATGCCGGCGTGGACTGGCTGCAGCTACGCGACCGCGAGCTGGAGGGCGCCGCCTGGCTCGCCTGGGCGGAGACGCCGCGCGACGCGGCGCCCGGGGCACGACTGATCGTCAACCGCAGGGTCGACGTGGCCCTGGCCCTGGGTGCCGACGGCGTTCACCTGGGCTTCGACGCGCTGTCGCCGGCGGACGCGGCCGGGCTTCTTCCTCCCGGGAGCGAGATCGGCGTATCCACTCACAGCGCAGACGAGGTGGGGCGCGCGCGCTCGGCGG
This sequence comes from Myxococcota bacterium, assembly GCA_028284295.1. Taxonomy (GTDB): domain Bacteria; phylum Myxococcota_A; class UBA9160; order UBA9160; family UBA4427; genus JAJDAN01. Next base: position 549 of record JANQSB010000272.1, read on the forward strand.
GCGCCACCTATGCCCACCTGGCTCCGATCTGGAGCCCGATCTCCAAGTCGGGCGCGCGTCCCGCGCTCGGCACCGAGCAGCTGCGCCGCGCCTGCGGGCACGGACTGGCCGTCCTGGCCCAGGGAGGCGTCACCGCCGAACGCTGCCGCTCGGCCATCGAGGCCGGCGCGGCCGGCGTGGCGGTGACCGGCGACATCCTGCTCGCCGACGACCCGGGCCAGGCCGCTGCCGAGCTTCGCGCCGCCCTCGACGGCTGAGCGGCGCGGGTCAGAGCGCCAGTAGCTCTGCACCGTCGGCGGTCTCGATCCGCACCACCTCGGGCGTGCGTCCGAAGCGCCGGGCAAAGGAGTCGGCCAGCACGGCCCCGACATCGTCGGCTGCCGGGTCCGCGAGGTGGATCGTGCAGCCGCCGAAGCCCGCACCCGTCAGCCGCGACCCGTAGACACCCGGGTGGTCGTCCCCGATCTCGCACAGGGCATCGAGCTCCGGGATCGACACCTCGTAGTCGTCGCGCAGACTCCGGTGACCGGCGCGGAGCACGTCGCCGACCGCGCCGAGGTCGCCCGTCTCGAGGCCCGTACGGCAGGCGAGCACCCGCTCGTTCTCGGTCACCACGTGCCGTGCGCGCCGCAGCAGGGTCGTCTCCAGCAGCGACTCCAGCCGCGGCAGGTCGGTCGCCGCCAGATCGCGCAGGGCGGTGGCATCGGGCGCCGCGACACCGGCCTCCCGAGCCACCGCCCGCGCCGACGCACACTCGGCGACCCGCTGCCGATAGCCGGAGCCCGCCTCGGCGAGCGAGCGACGGACACCCGAATCGGCGACCCAGATGCAGAGCGCTCCCGCCGGCGCGTCCACCCGCTCGACGGTCCGGCTGCGGCAATCGATGAAGAGCGCCGCGTCCCGGGCTCCGAGCGCGCTCGCGTACGGGTCGAGCACGCCCGAGCCCACGCCGAGAAAGTGGCTCTCGGCGCGGTGGGCCGCGTCTGCGATCGCCCGGGGATCGAAGGGGGCGCCGGCCGCGGCCGCGAGCAGCGCGGCGAGCGACACCGTGAAGGCCGCAGAGCTCGACAGGCCGGCGCCCGGCGGCACCTCACTCGTCACGGCCAGGTCGAGGCCCCCGGGCTGCAGGCCACGCTCGGCGAGTGCCGTGACCACGCACTTCAGGTAGTCGCTCCAGTGGCCGAAGCCACCCGGCTCCCGGGACGCCGCGACCGCGACTTCGAACGAAGCCTCCTCCTGCTGCTCGACCGACCAGACGCGGATGCAGCCGTCCGATCGCGGCCCGGCCATCACCCGGGTTGCGCGGTCGATCGCACAGGGCAGCACGAGCCCGTCGTTGTAGTCGGTGTGCTCGCCGATCAGGTTCACACGCCCGGGCGCGCGGGCCGCGAGCGCCGGGGCGCGGCCGAATCGCTCGCAGAAGACCGTCTCGAGCCCCTCGAAAGCGTCCACGCCGCGAGCCTACCCCCGTCGCATCCCCCCTGCCCTCCGGACCCGTGCCCGCAGGCCCTTCGCGCCCCGACGATGCCGTCGGGCCGCGCGGCCGATACCATCGACGCGATCCGCCCCGGAGCCGTCATGGGTCGAGCTGCCGTTCTCCTCCTCGTCGTGACCGTCGCCTTCGGCGCCTTGATGGCGCTCGGCTGGCTCCGGATCCACTGGCAGTCCCCCTTCGATTCCGTCGCCGCCTCGGCACCCGGCGCGACCCCGGTCGCTCCCGCACCGCTTCCCCCGGAGCGCCCCGGCGAGGACGGCCCCCCGGTGCTCGCCGATCTCCGCTCCGAGGAGCCCTTCTGGCTGGAGGGCTCGGGGGCGCGCGCGGAGTGGAATCCCGTCCCCAGCGGCTTCGCGGAGCTCGCCGAGCACGTGAAGCCCGCGGTGGTGAGCATCCAGTCGAGCGAACGCGAGCCGGGCGATCCGGACGACCGGGAGCGCGACCCGGAGGACGAGCTCTTCCCCGAGTCCTCTCCGCCGTTCTCCTCGCCCTTCTCCCTGCCGCCCGGACACCCGGACGTCTTTCCGCGCAGCGCCGGGAGCGGCTTCGTGATCTCGCCCGACGGCTACATCCTGACGAACAGCCACGTGGTCGAAGGCGCCAAGGCCATCCGGGTGACCTTCATGGACGGCGACGAGCTCAGCGCGGAGATCGTCGGCCTCGACCCGAACACCGACATCGGGCTGATCCGCGTGCGACGCGAGCGAGCCTTCGACCACCTGGCCCTCGGCGACTCGGACCCGGTGCGACCGGGCGACTGGGTGGTGGCCGTGGGCAATCCCTACGGCCTCAGCCACACCGTGACGGCGGGCATCGTCAGCGCCAAGCACCGGCGCGACGTGCTGGGCGGGCGCTACGACGACTTCATCCAGACCGACGCCGCCATCAACCCGGGGAACTCGGGCGGACCGCTGGTCGACCTGAACGGCGAGGTGATCGGGATCAACACCGCCATCAAGCCGGCCGCCAATGCCATCGGCTTCACGGTGCCGATCAACATGGCCAAGAAGATCCTGCCGCAGCTGCGCGCCCACGGTCAGGTGATCCGCGGCTGGCTCGGGGTCGTCATCCAGGACGTGCCCGAAGAGCTGGCGCAGGACGCCGGCCTGGACCGCGTCCGCGGTGCCTGGGTGCAGCAGGTCCAGCCCGGAGGCCCCGCCGAGAACGGAGGCATCCGTCGCGGCGACGTGATCCTCCGCTTCGACGGAGTGATCCTCGAAGATCGGCGCCATCTCTCCCGCGTGGTCGGGGACACGCCCGTCGACAAGCGGGTCGAGGTGGAGCTGCTGCGCGACGGCGAGCCGCTGGTTGTCCGCATCACCGTCGGCCAGCTCGTCGAGCGACGCTTCGCGCAGGCTCCGCGGCCGCCCTCCCGCGAGCGAAGCGCCCGGCTGCCCTCCCGCTAGGCAGCCAGCGGGGAAGACGAGGAGCAGCCGCCCCCGGGGCGACCCCGTTCTTTGTCGGGGCTCGCGCTTGCCAGTCGCGCAGGCGTGCCTATCTCTGGGCGCCATGAAATTCGACAAGCTCACGATCAAGAGTCAGGAAGCCGTCGGCGAGGCGCAGAGCCTCGCGAGCTCGCGCGGCCATAGCGCCATCGAGCCTGCGCATCTGCTGCGTGCCCTGCTGGGTCAGCCCGAAGGCAGCACCGTCCCGGTGCTGCAGAAGATCGGCGTCCCCGTGGAGCCTCTGCAGCAGGCCATGGAGCAGCGCCTCGAGCAGATCCCCAAGGTCACGGGCGGCGCCCAGCCGCAGATCTCTGCCGCCCTCGGGCAGGCCTTCGACGCCGCCTTCGCCGAAGCCGACAAGCTGAAGGACGAGTACGTCTCCACCGAGCATCTGCTGCTCGGGATCGCGGCACAGCGCGGTGACCCGGCGGGCCAGGCGCTGCAGGCCGCGGGAGCCACCCCCGAGGCCATTCTGAACGCCCTCGAGGCGGTCCGCGGGAACCAGCGCATCACCGACCCCGATCCCGAGTCCAAGTACCAGGCGCTTTCGAAGTTCGGCCGCGACCTCACCGAGGTGGCCGCCCAGGGCAAGCTCGATCCGGTGGTCGGTCGCGACGAGGAGATCCGGCGCGTCGTGCAGGTGCTGTCGCGCCGCAGCAAGAACAACCCGGTGCTGATCGGCGAGCCCGGCGTCGGCAAGACCGCCATCGCCGAGGGCCTGGCCCAGCGCATCGTCGCGGGAGACGTTCCGGAGACCCTGCGCGATCGCAAGCTGGTGGCACTCGACATCGGCGCGCTGATCGCCGGCGCCAAGTACCGCGGTGAGTTCGAGGACCGGCTGAAGGCGGTGCTGCGCGAGGTCGCCGAGGCCGAGGGGCGCATCATCCTCTTCATCGACGAGCTGCACACCATCGTGGGCGCCGGTGCCGCCGAGGGCGCCGCCGATGCCGCCAACATGCTGAAGCCCGCGCTGGCTCGCGGCGAGCTGCACTGCGTCGGGGCCACCACCCTGGACGAGTACCGCAAGCACGTGGAGAAGGACGCCGCCCTGGAGCGGCGCTTCCAGCCGGTGTTCGTGGGCGAGCCCACCGTCGAGGACACCATCTCGATCCTGCGCGGACTCAAGGAGCGCTACGAGGTGCACCACGGCGTGCGCATCCACGACGCCGCCCTGGTGGCCGCTACCACCCTCTCGAACCGCTACATCACCGACCGCTTCCTGCCCGACAAGGCCATCGACCTGATGGACGAGGCCGCCAGTCGGGTGCGGGTGCAGATCGACTCGAAGCC
>JANQSB010000280.1 GCA_028284295.1 Myxococcota bacterium
GTCACGAGTTCGCCCCGGACTCCGGCTCGGCACGTCGGGCCCAGGACCCTACGAGGGACCGTTCGAGGCGGCTCGAGCAGTCGATCAGGAACAGGATCCGCCGCGGGCCCGCATCGGGCCACGGAGGCTCGTTCTCGAGCGGGGAGTCCACGAGCCGCGCGAGTGTCATGCCCGCATTCTACTCGGTCCCGGGCGTGGCGGGCGAGCGCCGCCCCGGGGCTGCGGACGGCGCTTCGCCGCGGGGGCATTCAGCCTTCGTCTTCGACGTAGCGCAGGACCCGTCCGGGGTTTCCCACGACGACGGCCCGGGGGGGGACCGACCGGGTCACGACCGCTCCTGCACCCACCATGGCGCCGCTGCCGACGACGATGCCCGGCAGCAGGGTGGCGCCGCCGCCGATCGACGCGCCCCGTTCGACCACCAGCTTGGGCCAGCTGTCGGGCCGCCTGCGACTGCGCGGCCAGGGGTCGTTGGTGAAGGTGACGTTCGGTCCGACGAAGACGTCGTCTTCGAGGGTGATGCCATCCCACAGCTGGACGCCGTTCTTGATGGTGACGCGGTCGCCGACGACGACCTCGTTCTCGACGAAGACGTGGTCGCAGAGGTTGCAGTCGGCGCCGATCCGCGCGCCGGGAAGCACGTGGACGAAGGCCCAGATGCGCGTGCCCGCGCCGATCTGCTCCGATTCGACGAGGGCCTGTGGGTGGCAGAAGTAGTCGCGGCTCATGAGGCTCCCGGTCTCCTCGAGGCGGAGCCTAGCGTCGCCGGCGGCGATGTCCGCTCGCTCTGCGCCTTGAAGGGAGCCGTGTGGTGGAAGTGCTGCCGCCACAGTGCGGGCAGCGGGGGGCCCGCCGGCGCGGCCTCGTAGAACGCCGCCAGCTCGGAGAGCCGAGCGGGGTCGAGGACCCTCGCCAGGTCGGGACGGCGGCGCGCCCGGGCCAGGCTCTCGGCCAGCGCCGGCGATGCCGGATCGTCGTGCATCCACTCGGCGAAGAGCGTCGCGCAGCGGCTGCGACTGTGACGACAGGTCTCGCGCAAGAGCTCCAGCCGATCGGCGTCGGGAAGCCCGCCCGGGAAGCGCTCTCGGTAGCGCCGCCAGAGCGCGGGCCCGGAACCCGCGCCCGCTGGCACGACCGGAACCTGCCCCTCGCTGCCGCGGAAGAAGGCACGGGCCGCGGTGTGGCTGAGGGCCGGCCGCTCCAGGGTGTGAAGGGGGCCGGGGAGGGCGCTCCGCGTCAGGATGCCGGTCGGAACCAGCTCGTGGGCCAGCAGGCGGGGCAGCCGCTCGAGGCCGAGTGCCTCCAGCTGTCGCGCGAAGTCGGGGCGAGCGATCCGGGCCTCGAGGCGGGCCAGGTCGACGCCCCCGTTCGGGTCCGCGAAACCCAGCACGATCAGGTCCGCGGTCTCGCCGTGCCAGACGGCGACGCGCTCGAACACGTCGAGATAGGTCCGGAGGACGTAGCCGATCGTCTCCGGATCGCTCTCGTAGATGTGGAACCACTGGGCGAAGACGCCGCCGGGCGCCAGGCGTGTCCGCGCCGCGCTCAGGAACTCGCGGGTGTAGAGCATCTCGACACCGGTCACCCAGGGGTTGCTGGGCTCGGAGACGATCACGTCGAAGCGTCCACGGCTGCGCTGGAGGGTCCGGTACGCATCGCTGCGGACGACCCGGGTCCTGGGGTTGCCGAGCGCGCCCCGCGTGAAGAGCTCGAAGTGGGGGGCGGCCTCCATCACGGCCGGAGAGATCTCCGCGACGACCACCTCCTGGAAGTCGTCGAGGGCGGCCAGCTCCCCCGCGGTCATGCCCGTTCCCCAGCCCACCACGAAGGCTCGCTCGTTGCGCTCCGCGAGCAGGGCGGGAAGCAGGGCCAGGAGTCCCTGGGTCTGGTTGTCGCGGGGGATGTTCCCGTCGACCTTGCCGTTGGTGACGATCGCGAGGTTTCCGCCCCGGGTCTCGTGAACGGCGATCGAGGCAATGGGATCGTCGCGGTAGAAGCGAACGAAGTCCTCTCCCAGGGCCTCGCGTTTGGCCGCAAAGAGCGCGTCGGCACCCGCATAGCCGTCACCGATCGTCTCCCGGATGCGGAAGAGCCCGGAGGAGAGTCTCTCCGGTGACCAGGCGGGCAGGGCCAGTGTTCCCAGGACCAGCGCCGCGAAGCCGAGGGCGGGAACGAGCGGGCCTCGGGCCAGTCGTCCCACCGACAGGATCGCCGCGACGGCTCCCAGGGAAACGAGCGCCACCCGGTACACCTGGTGGAGGTCGAGCCAGAAGAAGAGCGCGTAGCCGCCCACCAGGGCGCCGAGCAGGGAGCCGAGGGTGTTCCAGCCGTAGAGGGCCCCCGCGACCCGTCCGAGCTCGTCCGCGCCGCGCCGCAGCTCGTGGAAGACGAGCGGGAGCAGGGCGCCGGAGAGGCCGAGCGGAACCACCGCAACGGCCAGGAGCGCACCGAAGACCGTCAGGTGGAAGGGCAGGAAGGCGGCGTCGTCGTTCCCGAAGAGCACGCGCAGCCGATGCGCCCAGTAGGGGGCGTCTTCGACGGCGGGATACAACGCCAGCAGGCAGAAGACGAGCGCCCATTGGCTTGCCGGGAGCACCCGGCGTCCGATCCGGGGAAGGAACGACACCGCGAAGCTGCCGATGGCGATCGACAGGACGAAGGTCGCGACCACCATCGAGAAGGTGAAGTGCGAAGCACCGAGCGAGAGAGCGCCGATCCGATTGAGCGCGGTCTGCAGGGTCATCATCGCGAAGCCCGCGAGGAGGGCGACGACGGCGAGCGAGATCCGGGCCTCGCCGGCTCCCGAACGCGACGCGGCGACCGGAGTCACTGCTTCGTCCGCGGGCACGCGGGAGGCCAGCCAGACGAAGACGACCCCGGCGAGCGTGTTCACCACGCCCATCGCGACCACGCTGTCGCGCAGGCCGAGCCAGGGGACCAGCACGAAGCCCGCACACAGCGCACCGACGAAGGCTCCCGTCGTGTTGAAGGCATAGACGAAGGCGTGGAAGCGGGTGGCGTCGCCCAGGTCCCGCGCCAGGCCCTGGGTGAGGAGCGGAATCGTCCCGCCCATCAGCACCGTGGGCGGTCCCAGGAGCAGGGCCGTCAGCGCGACGTCGAGCCCGAAGGCGGTCGCCGCAGAGGGCGCAGACAGGGCGAGCGAGGCGGTCTGGGCCAGGGCGAAGAGCGCCGAGAAGCCGAAGGCATAGACGCCGATCGCCGCCTCCACGATCCCGTAGGCGAGCACGACCCGCGCCCGCGCCCGCCCTTGCGGAGCCCGCGCCATCACGACGCGGCTGACCCTTCCGAAGAGCGCGTAGCCCAGCGCCAGACCGCCCAGGAAGATGCCGAGCACCGCGGCCGTGGCTTCGCTGTGGGAGCCGAGCAGCACGGCGAGGTACTTCTGCCAGACGACCTGGTAGACGAGGCCGCTGAAGCCCGTCAGGACCGTCAGGAGCAGAGCGATCGCACGCAATTCGGTCCCGGACCTCCAACGCGGGTTCGCGTCCGCACGGCAACTCTCGGCTCCATCCATCGGAGCTGCGTGGCCTTTTCTTGAGCGAACGGGGCGTGGTCCCGGGCGCCGCTGCGCGGCTTCTCGGGGGCGCTCGGCGCTTCGGTCGGGGGGCGGTCAGGACGAGGAGGTATCCTGCGGCGGCGGCCCCCGGGCGGCATACTGCCGGCCCGCTTCGCGAGGAGTCTCGATGGACCTGTCGGTCATCATCCCCGTCTACAACGAGGTCGACACCCTCGACGCCATCATGGCCGCGGTGTCGGCGGTGCCGGTCGACAAGGAGATCGTGGTCGTCGACGACGGCTCCACCGATGGCTCCCGGGAGAAGCTGCAGCAGTTCGAGAATCGACCCGGCGTCCGGGTGCTGGTCCACTCCGTCAACCAGGGCAAGGGAGCAGCGATCCGGACCGGCGTGGCGGCGGCCGAAGGCGACCTGGTGATCATCCAGGACGCCGACCTCGAGTACGACCCGCGCGAGATACCGACCCTCATGCAGCCGATCCTCGCCGGCAAGGCGGACGTCGTCTACGGCTCGCGCTTCATGGGAGGGCAGCCCCACCGGGTGCTGTACTTCTGGCACTCGGTCGGCAACCGGATCCTCACCCTCCTCTCGAACATGTTCACCGACCTGAACCTCACGGACATGGAGACCTGCTACAAGCTCTTCCGTCGCGAGGTCATCCAGGGGATCCGGATCGAGGAGTCCCGCTTCGGCTTCGAGCCCGAGATCACCGCGAAGATCGCCCGGGGTGGTTGGCGCATCTACGAGATCGGCATCTCGTACGCAGGACGCACCTACGCGGAAGGCAAGAAGGTGGGCTGGCGGGACGGTTTCCGGGCGATCTGGTGCATCCTGAAGTACAACCTGCGCCCTCGTGCGAGACGCGACTGAGCGGCTCCCGGGGCGGGTGACCGCCGTCACAGGGCGGTTCCCGGCCTCCGCCGATGTCTTCCCTGTCCCCCCGGACGGGACGGAGGCACGGCATGACCCGCACCACCATCCGCAGCTCCCTCTTCGCGTCGCTCCTGGCGCTCGGCGTCGCAGGCGCGGCGGAGGCCCGTGACGAGACCCTTCGGTGGACCCACTCGGAAGGCTCCCGGGTGGCCACCTTCCACCTGCTGGTCGGCACCAGCCCCGGCTCCGCGGATCTCGTCGATCAGGCCATCGGTGTTCCCTCGCCGGACTCGAGTGGCATCTACTCCTACACGTTGAGCCTGGATACCGACGCCACCGTGTACGTGCGGATGACCGCGGTCGATTCGAGCTCTCTCCACAGTCCCGAATCGAACGAGCTCGAGCGCTCGGTGCCGCTGGGCATGCCCGGCAAGCCGATCGTGCTGACGCCCTGAGCCGTCTCCCACCCCGGGAGAGCTCGACCGCCCCGCCAGCTGCTGCCCCGGGCTGCCTCAGCACAGAGGCGATCCGTCCCGCGCCCTGCCGCGCCGGGGCCCTCGCGCGGGCCTCCGTGGCAAGCCACTTGCACCTCCCGGAAGCGGCAGGGAAAACGGGGTAGCCTCGTGCTGCGAGGAGGGGTGGCCGTGCCGGGATCCCGGAGCGTCGAGTACCGCCTGATCCAGGTGCTGGCGGGCATCTCCGCCGTGGCGATCCTGGGTGTGCTGGCGATCCTTCCCTACCGCCTCTACGAGCGGGACATCCGCCGGGCGACCGTGGAGGCGCATCGGATCGCCGGCCTGCTCCACGTGGCGATCGCCGACGCGCTCTCGAACGGGGAGGACACGAGCCGCCTGGTCAACCGGATCCAGGGAAGCACGGCCCTCTCGATCCGACTGCGACCGCTGGCCGAGGGCGAAGTGCACCCGGCGGCCGATGCGCGCCGCGGCTCGAGCCAGCGTGACGACACCGACCTGACCTGGGTCGCGCCGCCGATTCTCGACGACCGGGGTCGGACCTGGCTCGCCGAGATGCAGTTCGATCTGTCGCCGATGAAGCGCGAGTCGGTCCGACTGATCATCGACCTCGTCGTGGCGGTCGCGCTCGGGTCGATCGCCTTCTCCTTCGTCGTGTACTGGCTGGTTCATTCTGCACTCGTGTTGCCGCTGCGTCGCACGACTCGTCAGCTGCTCGCCCAGGCCGACGGAGATGCCGCCCCGTTGCCGGCCTTCCGCAGTCGCGAGATGGAAGAGCTCTCTCGCGCGCTCGAGGCCGTCTGTCGAGGGGCCGCTTCGAGGTAGCGCGCGGGGCAGCCTGCAGGTCGTCGCGGTATGCTGGCGGCCATGTCGTCGGCTGCGGATTCGGGGCGTGAGGCACACGAAGGGGTCGGGCTGGGTCTGTTGCTCACCAACGGCCCTGGCGATCCCCGTCGTTGGCCCTCGGCAACGGACGCCTTTCGCTCCCTCGAAGCCGCAGGCTGCGCCAGCATCTGGTTCACCGATCATCTTCTCTGGCATCGACCCATGCCCGAGGCGCTGGTGATGTGCGCGCTCGCGGTGGCCGCGACCGAGCGTTGTCGGGTGGGCACCGGCGTCCTGCAGCTCCCCCTGCGAAGCGCGACGGCCGTGGCGAAGGCCGCCGCGACCCTCCACGTGGCATCGGCAGGTCGCTTCGTCCTGGGTGTGGGTGCCGGTGAGCACCGCCTCGAGTTCGACGCCTGCGGCGAGGACTTCGCGCGGCGTGGGGCGCGTCTCGACGAGGGGATCGAGACGCTTCGCTCCCTCTGGCGCGGCGGCGAGTCCGCCTACTCGCAGCGGCCGGTCGTCGACTCCGTCCCGGTCTGGGTCGGCGGACGCAGTGCGGCGGCGATCGAACGGGTGGTGCGGGACGGCGACGGCTGGATGCCGATCTTCGTCACGGAGGAGAGCTTCCGGCAGGGACAGCGGCGACTGGACGACGGCCTGGCAGCCGCCGGGCGCGAGCCCGGGGAGGTGTCGCGCTCGGCGGTGGTGATCGCCGCGGTCACGGATTCGCGTTGGACCCGGGAACGGGCGCTGGGCTGGGCGGGCGAGCTCTGGGGCCTCGAGCCCGAGCGCTTCGGGCGCTACCTGATCAGCGGCTCCGCTTCCGAGTGTGCAGCCGCGCTGGCGCGCTACGGCGAGGCGGGGGCCGAAGAGGTGACGGTACTGCTGGCCTGCGACGATCCCGTCGCCATGTTTCCGGCCCTTCTCGAGCAGTGGCCGGGCGCCGCGCGGGTCGGCCCCGTCGCGCTCGGAGCCTGAAGGGTGGGCTCGGAGAGCACCGGACCCGAGGTCTACCTGGTTGCGGCCGGTCACGCGCACCCGCCGACCGAGCTGACCAGCGCGGAGGTAGAGCGCTCGGTGCCGGGGGTCGCCGAGGGCTGGCTCGAGAGCCGGATGGGCATTGCCAGTCGTCGCGTGCTCGCCCATCACGAGAGCCTGGCCGAGCTGGGGGTCCGCGCGGTTCGCGACGCGGCCGCGAGCGCGGCCTGGCAAGCCGACGAGATCGACGCGCTGGTCGGCGCGGTGAGCTTCGTGGACGACGTCCTGCCGGCGACGGCATCGATGATCGCGCGAGACCTCTCCACCTCGGCGCTGGCCTTCGACGTGAATGCGGCCTGTGCCTCCTTTCCCTACGGGCTGGCAGTCGCCCAGGCCCTGATGATCAGCCGGCCCGAGCTCGAGCGGGTCGCGGTCTGCGCGGCCGAGCGCCCGACCGTGTGGTCCGACTACGAGGATCGCGACTCGTCGGTGTACTGGGGGGACTCGGCGGGCTGTGCGCTGCTCCAGACCGAGCCCGCGTCGGGCTTCCGGCTCGTCGGGGTCGCCCTCGCCAACGACAACGCTCATGCGGAGAAGGTGCGCGTGCGCCATCACGGGACCTTCCACCACGACGGCCGCTACTCCTACGAACAGGTCGTGCGGCTGACCGACCGCACCTCGCGCGAGCTGCTCGACCGCGCCGGCCTCGCCCCGTCCGAGCTGGTGGCCTTCGTCGGTCACCAGTCGAACATCCGGCTGCTGCGCGAGGTCGGAGAGAAGCTCGGTGTGGATTGGGAGCGGCAGTGGCACAACGTGGAGTGGGCGGGCAACCAGGCGGGTGCGGGGGTCGCGACGGCGTTCTCCGCGGGATGGCGTACCCATGACGCCTCGCTGCGTCCGGGAGATCACGTGCTGCTCGCCGCCGTCGGAGGTGGCTACTCGGCGGGAGCCGCGCTCCTCCAGTACGTGGACTGAGGCACGCGGGGGGCGGGCAGGACCCATGCGCAGCGCGACCCGAATCCCCGCGCTGGCGACCCTTCTCGTGGCGGTGTCGCTGGCATCCGGTGCGGCCGCGCAGGAGCGGCGCCTCGAGGTGCGGCGGGTTCCGGCGCCTGCAGGGGCCAGCGAAGAGCTCCGCGCCTCGATCGCGGCGACCCCTTCGCGAGAGATCGGCCCCCTGCGGCGCGAGGTGCCCGCCACGCCGGAGGAGTGGGCCGCTCTGGTGAAGAAGCGCGACGCCGACGCGCTGGCGCTCACGAAGCTCCACCTGGAGCGTAGCGGCGTCGGGATCCGGAGGGGCGAGATCGCCGGGGTGGGCGTCCATCGCCTGCAGCCGAAGCGCGTCGACCCGGTGCACGCAGGGCAGCTGTTCGTCTTCCTCCACAGCGGCGCCTATCTCTT
>JANQSB010000225.1 GCA_028284295.1 Myxococcota bacterium
CGTTGCGCCCGGGGCCACCGAACAGGATCCCGAGCTGGTAGACCGCGAAGAGGGGAAACACGAACACGGGGGTGTCGAGCGGGCCCGGGCGCGCGGCCAGCACCCCGCGCACACGTCGCTGCAGCGACGAGCTCGGCTCAGCCACCGCCGAGCAGCGAGGCGTCCCGCGACAGGTCCTTCGTGATGTTCTTGTGATGGGCTTCGAGGGTGCCGCCGCCGATCTCGAGCAGCTTGGCGTCACGCCAGAGTCGCTGCACCACGTACTCGCCCATGTAGCCGTTGCCACCGAGGACCTGCATGGCGGCGTCGGCCGCACGCTTGGCGGCCTGGGAGGCGAAGAGCTTGGTGCCGTCCGCGTCGAGGCGCTGGCCGGTCTCGGTCAGCGACAGGCGCCGGGCCGTGTCGTAGACGTAGGTACGCGCGGCCCGGTACTCCGCGAAGCACTCGGCGATGTGGCGCTGGATCTGCCCGTGCTCTCGAATCGGCACGCCGAAGGACTTGCGCTCGCTCGCGTACTCGACCATCACCCGCAGACAGCGCTCGGCGATGCCGAGCGCCTGGGCGGCGAGGGTGAGCCGCTCGATCTCGAGATTGCGCATCATGTGGATCGTGCCCTCGCCTTCCTTCCCGAGACGGTTGGCGACGGGCACCTGGACGTCTTCGAAGACGAGCTCGGCCGTGAACGACGCCCGCATGCCCAGCTTGTCGGTCCACTTCTGGCCGAGGCAGAAGCCCGGCATGCCCTTCTCGACCAGGAAGCTCGAGATCGAGCGTTCTCCCGTCGCGGCGTAGACGATGAAGACGTCCCCCAGTGTCTCCGCGTCGATCCCGCCGTTGGTGATGAAGGTCTTCGTTCCGTTGAGGCGGTAGTGCTCGCCCTCGCGAACGGCGGTGGTGCGCATGGCGATCACGTCGGTGCCGACCTCGGGCTCGGTCATGCACATGCCGCCGATCCACTCGCCGGACGACGCCTTGGGCAGGATGCGCCCGCGCTGCTCGTCGTTGCCGTTCACTGCCAGGTTCTGGGCGAAGAGGATGCTGTGGGCCAGGACGGCCAGACCGAAGCCCGGGTCGGAGGTGGAGAGCACCTCCATCAGCTGCACGGCGGCGACCGCGTCCAGACCGGCTCCCCCGAAGCGTTCGGGAATGGTGACGCCGAGGAAACCCAGGTCACCGAGCTTCCGGAAGAGGATGTGGTTGAAGGCCTCGCTGCGGTCGTGCTCCGCCGCCTGGGGCTCCACCTCTCGTTCGACGAAGGCCCGCAGGGTCTCGTCGAGGAGCGCGTGCTCCTCGGTCGGGTGGAAGAGGCTGGAAGCCGATGCGATCCGGGCAGCGGGGGCGGGATTGCTCACCCGCAGCAGTCTACCCGCTCGACTCGGGATCGTCTCGCAACAGGGCCTGCTCGACGAAGCCGACGATGGCCGTGCGGATGCGCGGCGGGATCGAGCTGAACACCAGGCCCAGATTGGGCAGGAGGTGGTAGGCGGTCTCCGCGCGCACGTGCACCGTCCCGACTCCGGGGATCTCGAAGGCCAGCTGCAGCGAGGTGCCCAGGGGAACCGGCTCGGGGCTCTCGAGCAGGCAGCCGTTCTCCGACAGCGAGACGATGTTGGCATTCCACTCGTGACCCGAGCGACGACAGACGGCGTCCAGACGGGTACTGGCACGCAGGGTGGTCCGCGGCCGCCCTTCGAGCATCTGCTGCAGCAGCCGGTAGAGATCGTGCATCCCGACCGGGGGCTTCATGGCGGCGACGATGCGGTCGTCGCCTTCCGGTGCGGCGTCCCGATCGGCCAGCACCAGCACCTTGACCTCGGCGTCGGGACCCGACGAGGGGATCTCGCGCAGCCGCCGCTCCTCCACGATGTACAGGTCCGGGCGGCGCTCCACTTCGCCGCGCTCGACCTGCTTCTCGAACTTCTCGGGCGAAACGATCTCGTAGCCCAGACGGGACAGGATCGAGAGGGTCCCGTCCGCGAAGGCATCGGCGCTCGCATACGCAACGAGATGTCGGCGGGGCAGAGGCTGTAGGCCCATGCCCACGTCAATCGGCGGAATGTCGCGCCGAGTTGAGACGCTTCGTAGGCCGCCGCGGCGCCGTCCGCGGGAGATCCGATAGAATCCCCGCTCGTGGAGCCCGGTCGCAGCCTCGCAGCCTGGTTGGTCGCACACCGACGCGAGATCGAGAGCGCAATGAAGGTGCAGCTGGGCCCTGCCGCACCGGCAGCCGGGTCCGCCGAGAGTGAAGCGCTACGCCGCTACCGCTCCTTCCTGTGCACCGCCCTGGTGCGGGGCGAGAGCCCGCCACCGGCGCTCGACGGGCTGCGGCTGCAGGAGCGGCGCGTGATGGCGCTGATCGACGCCTGGTCGGCCGCCGCCGCCGCCGCCCGGACGGACCCCTCGGGCGGAGAGAACGGCGGAGCCGAGCTCGTCCGCACCCTCGCGCCCTATGCCGAGCAGTTCCGGATGGCGGTCCGCACCAGCTCCGGGGGCCGGCAGCGGCGGGGACGGCCGCGCGCCAGCCGGCGGGCCGTGGTCGCCGCCATCGATCGCGTGGCCGATGCCTTCCTCGCCGTCGACACCGAGACCGCGGAGATCGTCGACGCGAACCCCGCGGCGGGATCGCTGCTGGGGGTCGATCGGGACGCCCTTCTGGGCGTCGAGTCGCTCCGCTTCGTCGATGCTGCGGGTCGGGATGCCTGGTGGTCCGCGCTCGACGCCGTCAACGAGGGCGGCGACACCCACCGCTTCGGGGCGCGACTGCTGGACGCCCGGGGCAGCGCGCTCGACGTCGACGCGACGGCCACCTGGTTCGCGTCGAAGGGGCGCGGGCTGGCCCTGCTGATGCTGCGACCACGCGGGCTCGCCCCGCACGCCCCGGCTCCGGGAGCTCCGACTGCGGGAGTCGGGGGCCCCTAGCCGCCACGCCCGGACCTGGACAGCGCGCCCGCGGCCGCCCGGGCCACGGGACCCGACCGCAAGAACACGAAGACCGAGGAGGGAGACATGTACGAGAACGGGATGCTCGCACCGGTCCTCGCCCTGATCACATGGACCTTCGTGATGTGGGCCTGGATGTACGCCACACGCATTCCCGCCATCAACGCGGCGAACATCGACATGGCCGAGCTCTCGCGCACCGGCGCGCCGCTCGAGCTCCCCGCGAAGGTCTCGCGGGTCGCGGACAACTACAACCACCTGCACGAGCAGCCGACGCTCTTCTACGCGCTCGCGCTGGCCGCGCAGCTCGCCGGGGCGGCAGACGCCACGAGCATCGGGCTGGCCTGGGGCTACGTCACCCTCCGGATCGTGCACTCGCTGATCCAGGCGACCGCGAACCCCATCCCCGTCCGCTTCGCGGTCTTCTCGCTGGGCAGCCTGGTCCTGGCCGCCCTGCTGGTGCGCACGCTGCTGGCGCTCTGAGGAGCGGCCTCAGTAGTTCCGGACGGACTCTCCGAGGGCGATCACGACCTTCTTGGCGTCGCCGAAGATCATCATCGTATTGTCGTTGAAGAAGAGCGGGTTCTGGATGCCGGCGAAGCCCGGGTTCATGCTGCGCTTGATGACGAAGACGTGCTCGGCCCGGTCGACGTCGAGGATCGGCATGCCGTAGATCGGGCTGCCCTCCTCGTTGCGCGCGGAGGGATTCACCACGTCGTTGGCACCCAACACCAGGGCGACGTCGGTCTCGGGGAACTGCGGGTTGATGTCGTCCATCTCGACGAGCTTGTCGTAGGGCACGTCCGCCTCGGCGAGCAGCACGTTCATGTGCCCCGGCATGCGGCCGGCCACCGGGTGGATCGCGAAGTTGACGTCGATGCCCTTCTCTTCCAGGGTGTCGGCCAGCTCGCGCACGGCGTGCTGCGCCTGGGCGACGGCCATGCCGTAGCCCGGGACCACGATGCACGAGCGCGCGTTCGAGAAGATGACCGCCGCATCCTCGGGCGTGTAGGCCTTGACCGTCCCCTGGTCCTGGGCCGCGCCCGCGGCTGCAGCCTCGGGAGCGGCGCCGAAGGCCCCGAAGAGCACGTTGGCGAGCGACCGATTCATCGCGTCGCACATGATCTTCGTGAGGATGATGCCCGAGGCGCCGACCAGCGCACCCGAGACCACCAGCGCGCTGTTGTCGAGCACGAAGCCCGTCGCGCAGGCCGCCAGACCCGAGTACGAGTTCAGCAGGGAGATCACGACGGGCATGTCGGCCCCGCCGATGGGAATGACGAGCAGAATGCCCAGCAGCAGCGAGACACCCGCCAGGGCCCAGAAGGCCGTCAGCTCGCTCGGGTCCATGATGACCATGGCGGCCAGGCTCAGCATGCCCAGCCCGATCAGGGCGTTGACCACCTGCTGCCCGGGATAGGTGATGGGCGCCGTGGTCATCACCTCCTGGAGCTTCGCGAAGGCGATCAGGCTGCCGGTGAGCGTGATCCCGCCGATCAGGACGGAGAGCACGATCGCCGTGGGCACGATGCCCGTCGGCACGGAGCCCGCGTCGACCACGGTGCTGATGAGGTCCGCGCCCGCCACCAGGGCCGAGGCCGCGCCGCCCAGGCCGTTCAGGAGCGCCACCATCTGGGGCATGGCCGTCATGGCGACGCGCAGCGCGGCCACGGCGCCCGCAGCGCCTCCGATGACCGCGCCCAGGGCGATCCACTTGAAGTCGACCACGTCGCGGTCGACCAGGGTGGCCACGACCGCGATCAGCATGCCGACGGCCGCCGTGACGTTTCCCCGCGGCGCCGACTTCGGGGAAGACAGCATCCGCAGGCCCAGGATGAACAGGACCGCGGCCGCGAGATAGGCCAGCTGGATGACGACGTTCGGGATCGCCATCACGAGCGGTCCTTCTGCTTGAACATGCCGAGCATGCGGTCGGTCACCAGGAAGCCGCCCACCACGTTGAAGGTCGCGAAGGCGGTGGCGACCACCCCGAGCACGATGGCGGTGGTGCCGTGCTCGCCGCCGGCGGCCAGGATGGCGCCGACGATGCTGATGCCGGAGATCGCGTTCGACCCCGACATCAGTGGCGTGTGCAACAGCGGGGGCACCTTCGCGATGACTTCGAAGCCCACGAAGAAGGCCAGGATCAGGATCGTGAGGGCCGCTACGGCCTCGACTTCGAGCATCAGTCCCCCGAACCGGCGCCGCGCTCGCTGAGCAGGGCCCGGATCCTCTCGTTCACGACTTCTCCCTCGTGGGCGAGCAGCGTTCCGCTCGTGATCTCGTCCTCGAGGTCGACCTTGAGCTGTCCTTCCTCGACGAGGTGATCGAGGAAGGTGGTCAGGTTCTTGGCATAGAGCTGGCTCGAGTGGGCCGGAACCAGCGAAGGCAGGTTGGTGTGGCCGATGAGGGTCACGCCGTGCGCCTGGATCTCCCGGTCGGCCTCGGTGAGCGCACAGTTGCCGCCCTTCTCGGCCGCCAGATCGACGATCACGCTCCCCGGACGCATGGCCTGGACGGCCGCCTCCTCGATCAGCAGGGGTGCCGGCTGTCCGGGGACCAGCGCGGTCGTGACCACGATGTCGGCGCGCGCCACGTGCTCGCCCAGCAGCTCGCGCTGGCGCTGGTAGAACTCGTCGCTCTGGGCGGTGGCGTAGCCGCCCGCGTCCTCGGCGTCGCCCGTGTCCAGGTCGAGCTCGACGAAGCGGGCGCCGAGGCTCTCGACCTGCTCCTTCACGACGGGGCGCGTGTCGTAGGCGTGGGTCACGGCGCCGAGGCGCTTGGCGGTACCCAGGGCCTGGAGCCCCGCGACGCCGGCACCGATGATCAGGGCCTGGGAGGGCTTCAAGGTCCCGGCCGCCGTCACCATCATCGGCATGATCCGCGGCAGGCGCGTGGCGGCGAGGAGCACGGCCTCGTAGCCCGCGAGGTTGCTCTGGGACGAGAGCGCGTCCATCGACTGCGCGCGCGTGATCCGCGGCATGAACTCCATCGAGAAGGCCGTGACCCGGCGCTCGGCCAGCCGCTGGGCCAGCTCGGGCTGGTCGAGGGGTTTCAGCAGGGCGATGAGCGCGGCACCTTCCGTGATCAGGTCCACCTCGTGGGTCCCGTCACTCGTCGCTTGCGGGGGCTGCACCTTCAGGATGATGTCCGCACCGCCCAGCACCGGGGCGGCGCCTTCTGCGATCCGCGCTCCGGCGTCCTCGTACTGTGCATCGGGGAAGCCGGACTCGTCGCCGGCGCCCGACTGGACGAGCACCTCCAGGCCCTGGCCGACCAGGGCCTTCACGGCGTCGGGGACGAGCGCCACGCGCCGCTCGCCGGCTAGAACTTCCCGAGGGATTCCGATGATCAAGAGCGAGCTCCCGCCTCGCGTCCGGGGTGGCGACCGAGAGGGTCGCGACCCCACCGAGTGGCTTGCCGTGTCAGGTGTCTGTGTCGTTGTGCGGGCCGGAAGCCGGACCACGCCGGACCGGGGACCTTACCCATGGCGACCCGGAACTGCCAACACCCGAAAAGCCCCGCGGAGGCGATGACTTGGAGCGAGAACGACTGGGGCCCGACGAGCTCGTGGCACGCCTGGGCCCGCATCCCCTGACCCGATCGGGCCTGGAGCTGGACGAGGCGCCCGGGGACGTCGCGAGCGACGGGGCGCTGGAATCGTGGCTGGTCCTGTCGCTGCTGCTCGGCGGCAGGACCCGGGAGAAGACGGCGCTCGCAGCATTCTCGGCACTGCAACGGCAGGGGGCCACGACTGCGGCGGGCGTCGCGGCAATCGGCGCATCCGGATTGCACCGGGTCCTCGATGGCGCCGACCTGCCGAAGAGCGAGGCCACCGCGGCCCTCCTGTCGCGAGTGTGCGGAGCGCTCGAACGCGGCTGGGGCGGATCCCTCGACCGCCTGGCGGCCGACGCGGAGGGTCTCGAGTCCCTGGCACGTCGGCTCTCGGGCCTCGGCGCCGGCTTCGGCCGCGCGGCGGTGCTGCGCTTTCTGACGCCGCTGCGCCAGCGGTGGTCGGCCGCGAACGATCTCCCCGGCACGCCGGCCGCCACCCACGCCGCCGCCTGTCTCGGACTGGTGGTCGACGGGAACGACGCGGAGGCGCTGCCGGCGGCGATCGCAAGCTGGCTGCGTAACGCGTCCGGGGACGGCGACGTAACGGACGCGATCCCCAGGGCGCGCGACGTCGAGTGGGCGCTCGAGCGTCTCGGGCGCGCGGCCTGCCTGCGCGGCCGCCGGGACCGCTGTCCGCTCGGGTCGGGCTGCCCCGGGGCCGGCAGTCGGGACAGGGCGAAGGAGGGCGAGGAATGGGAGTGAATCGCGCCGGAAGCCATCGGTGGGTGGCGTTCGGACTCGCCATCGGACTCGCCACGGGAGCCCTCGGCCCCGCCACGGCACGGGCTCAGGAAACCGATCCGGCCTGGACGGCGGCCTGGGACCGCGTCCTCGACGAGTACACCCATACGGTCGGGGGGACCGTCGGGACCGTCGTGGACTACCGCGGGCTGATGCAGGAGCCCGGACGAACGCTGTGGCGCGAGGTCCTCGCGGGTCTCGGTCGGGCGCCGTCGCCCGCCGCCGGCGACGAGGCGATGGCGTACTGGATCAACGCGTACAACGTGCTTGCCATCGACACCGTCTTGCGCGCCTGGCCGCTCGAGAGCATCCGGGACGCGGGGAATCTCCTGTGGCCCGTTTGGCGCCGTGAGGCGGGCCGCGCTTCCGGACGCACGGTCAGCCTTCACGAGGTCGAGCACGAGATCCTCCGGCCGCTCGGAGACCCACGCATCCACGCGGCCATCGTGTGCGCCTCGACCTCCTGCCCTTCGCTGCGCCGCGAGCCCTTCCGCGCCGACGAGCTGGACGCCCAGCTGGACGACGCCCTCCGCCGCTTCCTCGCGAACGACCGGAAGGGCCTGCGCATCGATCGGTCGCGCGGGCGCGCGTCCATCAGCCGGATCTTCGACTGGTTCGAGGAGGACTTCGAATCCCGCGGCGGCGTGCGGGCGACTCTCGTGCGGTACGCCCCCGAAGCCGACCGCGCCTGGCTGGAGGCCCGCGCCGACGACCTCACGATCTCGCACTTCGACTACGACTGGACCCTCAACGACTGGAAGCGGAGCGGGTCGGCTTCCGACCCCGGCGCTCCCTGACGGCTGTCGCGGTGGCGGTCGCACCCGGGCGGACATGTCGCATGAGTGACAGCGTTGCGTCGCACCCGGCCCACTCGCGCCCGGTTCTGACGCAGGTGTCCAGTCTGGTCTCGCGTCCAATGTCAGCGACAGTACCGCCCATGTAACTGCCGATACATCGCTTTCCGTCGACTAACATTAGGATCTGCAGCATGGCAGCGGACTCCCACGACCCGAACGCGGAACCGATCCCGGATTCGGGATCTCACGGCCTCGCGGGAAGCTCCCGCCCGGCGAGCGGCGACCCCATCGACGCCCTGATCGGCCGCCTCTACCAGGCGGCGATCGAGCCGGAGGCCTGGGCCGTCTTCCTGGACGAGCTCGCCCGGGTGGTGCGTGCAGACACGATGGCCCTGCTGGCGACGGACACGGCCGGACGTGCCCTCCACGATCTCACCTTCGCGGTCGGCACGGACCAGAAGGCGGACCGGGACTATCGCGACTACTTCTTCGGGCTGGACCCCTGGGCCAAGGCCGGGGTGCTCGAGGTTCCCGTCGGCAGCGTGGGCCCTTCGGAGCAGTTCGTGCCCGAGTCCGAGCTGACGCGCACCGAGTTCTACCACGACTACTACAGGCCCAACGGCTGGCACCACGGCTTCGGCGCCAAGCTCTTCGAGGACGGCGAGGGGATGGTCGGCAGCGTCACGGGCCACCGCGGCCGGCAGGCCGGACCCTTCGGTCCCGAGGAGCTGCAGACGCTCTCGCGCCTGGTCCCGCACCTTCGTCGCGCCCTGCGCGTGCGCGGCGAGCTGGAGGCGGCCGCGGCCGAACGCGACGCCAGCGAGCAGCTGCTCGAACGCGTCTCCATCGGCACCCTGCTGGTGGACGGCGACGGGCAGATCGTCTTCGCCAACCGGATCGCCGAAGGCCTGCTCGCTGCCCGGGATGGCCTCTCCAGCGGCCCGCATGGCCTCGAAGCCGCGTCCTCCCAGCAGACGGCCGAGCTCCGGCGCGCCATCGCGGGCGCGGCGGAGACCTCCCAGGGGCGCGGCCACAGCGCCGGCGGGCGCTTCCGGGTGGCTCGGCCTTCGGGTCGGCAGCCGTACCTGGTCGAGGTGACGCCGATCCAGCGGGGCGCCGCGCTCTGGGGCTCCTCCCGCAGCCTGGCGGCCGTGCTGGTGACCGACGGCAACGGCTCCACTCAGCCCGACGTCGACGCCCTGCGCAGCTTCTATCGCCTGACCCCGGCGGAGGCCGAGCTCGCCGCCCTGCTGGCCCAGGGCATGTCCCTGGCAGACGCCGCCGACGTCCGGGGGGTCAGCCGCAACACCGCCCGGGGGCAGCTCAAGCGCATCTTCTCCAAGACCGGCACGAACCGACAGGCCGAGCTGGTTCGACTCATCGTTCAGGGCCCCGCCGGCTTCACGCACAAACCCTGAAGCCAGACCGCCCGCACCGGCCCGGGCGCGCCGCGTCCGGGCCGGCCGCTTTCCGGGCCGCCGCCGTTGATGCCGCCCGCAGAACGCAATAGAGTCCGCGCGCTTGCGTCGTCCGGCCCGGACGGCTGCCCCACTTCGCGGAAGACCCCCCGGTCGCGCTCGCCAGGACGGCAGCGCTCCTCCGTCTCCCCCGTCCTGGGGCGAAACCGAGAGGTGCGTCTTGCGATTCTACGAGTACGAAGCGAAGGCCCTCTTCGCGCGCCACGGGCTGCCCCTCGGCGAGAGCCGGGTGGTCGAGTCGGCGGCAGCGGCCCGGGAGGCCTTCGACGCCATCGGCGGCCCCTGCGTGCTGAAGGGACAGGTGTTGTCCGGCGGTCGCATGAAGGCCGGCGCCGTGAAGTTCGCCGACACCGCCGACGAGGCGGCGGCCTGCTTCGAAGCCATCATGCCCGTCGAGGTGAAGGGCCAGAAGTCCCGATCGGTGCTGGTGGAGAAGAAGAGCAGCATCGTCCAGGAGTACTTCGCCGCCGTCACCTGGGACGGCCGGGCCAAGCAACCCGTGCTCGTGTTCAGCGACATGGGCGGGATCGACATCGAGGAGGTCGCCGAGACCCATCCCGAGCACGTCTCCAAGACGCACTTCTCGTCCATCCTGCCCCTCTCGCCCCGCATCGCCAAGGAAGCGATCGGCGCGACGGGCGTCAGCGGCAGCGACCTGAACCGCCTCACCCCGATCATCTTCGAGCTGATGCAGATCTTCCTCCGCTACGACCTGACCCTGGCGGAGATCAACCCCATCGGGAAGCTCGAGAACGGCCGCTTCGTGGTGCTCGACGGGCACGTCGACCTCGAGGCCGAGGCGCGCGGGCTGCACGGGGACCTGCTCGAGGAGCTGGGGATCGGCGAGGACGAGACCCGCCAGGCGCGCCCGCCCACCGACTTCGAGATCGCCGGCGCCCGCGTCAACGCGGTGGACCACCGCGGGGTGGCCGGCAACGTGGTCGAGTTCGACGGCAACCTCGGGCTGGTGATCGGCGCGGGCGGCGGATCGCTCACCCTCTTCGACGCGGTCCGCAAGCACGGCGGCAAGCCCGCCAACTACTGCGAGATCGGCGGCAATCCCAGCGTCTCCAAGGCGAAGGAGCTGACCAAGCTCATCCTCGCGAAGCCCGGAGTCGAGCGCATCGCGGTGATGATGAACGTGGTCTCCAATACGCGGGTGGACATCGTGGCGCGCGGCGTGATCGCCGGCTGCATCGAGAGCGGCAAGGATCCCTCCGAGGCGATCACCATCTTCCGGATCCCCGGGGCGTGGGAGGACGAGGGCTTCAAGATCCTCGAGAAGTACGGCGTCGAGTACTGCGATCGCAGCGTGTCCATGTACGAGGCCGCAGGACGGGCGGTCGCCAAGATGGGGGCACCGGCCTAGTCATGTCGATCCTGATCACGAAGGACACCCGCTTCATCGTCCAGGGCATCACCGGCCGCGAGGCCGTGAACCTCACGCGCGAGAACCTCGACTACGGCTCGCAGATCGTCGGCGGGGTGACCCCCGGGCGCGCCGGGCGCGACGTCTACGGAGTCCCGGTCTACGACTGCGTGCGCGACGTCGTCAAGGCGCACGGCCAGATCGACGGATCGATCGTGAGCGTGCCGCCCCGCTTCACCCAGGACGCCATCTTCGAGGCACTCGAGAACGGCATCCAGCTGATCGTGGTGGTCACCGAGAACGTGCCGCGGCGCGAGGTCGCCCAGGCCGTCGAGCTCGCCAAGCTGCGCGGCGCCCGCATCATCGGACCGAACTGCCTGGGCATGATCTCGCCGGGCGAGGCCAAGATGGGCGGCATCGGCGGCCCGGCCGCCAATACCCGCCAGGCCTACAGCAAGGGCGAGATCGGCGTGATGTCCCGCTCGGGCGGCATGACCACCGAGATCGCGAGCACCCTCACCAACGCGGGGATGGGCCAGTCGACGGCGGTCTCGATCGGCGGGGACGCCATCATCGGCTCGAGCTACGCCGAGCTGATGCCCCTCTTCGAGGCGGACCCGGAGACGAAGGCGATCGCCATCTACTCGGAGCCCGGCGGCCGCATGGAGGCCGAGCTGGCCGACTGGATCCGCGAGAACGACTCGCGGCTGCCGGTGGTCGCCTTCATGGCGGGCCGCTTCATGGACGAGATGAAGGGGATGCGCTTCGGCCACGCCGGAACCATCGTCGAGGGCGTCGAGGACACGACGGCGGAGAAGATCAAGCGGATGGAATCCGCGGGCATCTCCGTCGCCGAGCGGATCGAGGAGATCCCGGAACTGCTGCGCAAGCGGCTCGCGGAGGTTTCGTAGCCATGCCCGGACTCTTCATCGACGTGAAGGTCGACCCGGAGGTCGCCAAGGACCCGGAAGCCGCCGCCAAGCTCGCCGAGGTGTGCCCGGTGAACATCTTCCGGGCGAGCGAGAGCGGCGTCGAAGTCGTCGAGTCGGAGCTCGACGAGTGCGTGCTCTGCGACCTGTGCCTGGAGGTCGCTCCCGGCAAGGTCGAGATCGTCAAGCTCTACGAGCAGAAGTAGACGCGGAAAGGAACCGTCATGCGAAGCCCCAAGGATTTCTTCAAGGCCAAGGCCCTCGGCGCACCGGAGCCGCTGCGCGAGATCCCCGTCCGCCCCTCGCGCATGATCCACTTCTTCAACCCGGGCAACGAGCGCATGCGGACCAAGATCCCGGACCTCGCCAAGCGCTGCGACGTGCTGCTCGGCAACCTGGAGGACGCCATCCCGGCCGACGAGAAGATCCAGGCACGCGAAGGGCTGGTGAAGTGCGCCAACGAGGTCGACTTCGGCGACTGCCAGCTGTGGACCCGCATCAACAGCCTGGACTCGCCCTGGTGCCTCGACGACCTGGTGACCCTGGTGCAGGAGATCGGCGACCAGCTCGACGTCATCATGGTCCCCAAGGTCGAGGGCGCCTGGGACATCCACTACGTCGACCAGCTCGTCGCGCAGCTCGAGGCCCGCGCCGCGATCAAGAAGCCCATCATGCTGCACGCGATCCTCGAGACGGCCCTCGGGGTCGCCAACGTCGAGGAGATCTGCGCCGCCAGCCCGCGCATGCAGGGGCTGTCGCTCGGACCCGCCGACCTGGCCGCCAGCCGGCGCATGAAGACCACCCGCGTGGGCGGCGGACATCCCGGCTATCTCGTGCGCGAGGACCCCGCGGAAGGGAAGGACGACGACGCGCGCGCCGTCGCCCAGCAGGACCTCTGGCACTACACCACCGCGCGCATGGTGGACGCCTGCGCGGCCAACGGCATCCTGCCCTACTACGGCCCCTTCGGAGACATCAAGGACGAGCTCGCCACCGAAGACCAGTTCCGCAACGCGTTCCTGATGGGCTGCGTCGGCGCCTGGTCGCTGCACCCGGTGCAGATCGACATCGCCAAGAAGGTCTTCAGCCCGCCCGTCGACGAGGTCAAGTGGGCCATCAACGTGATCGAGCAGATGGGCGACGGCACGGGCACCGTCATGATCGACGGCAAGATGCAGGACGACGCCACCTACAAGCAGTGCAAGGTGATGGTCGGCCTGGCCGAGATGCTCGCCGAGAAGGACGCGGACCTGAAGGAGGCCTACGGCCTCTAGGGAAGGTCTGCACAGGGTGCAGACCCCGCAGCAAGCGAACGCGAAGCGTTCGCCAGCTAGTCGCAAGCCAGAGCAACCCCACGGCCTCGGGTCGCAAGCCAAAGCAAGCCCACGGCCTCGGGTCGCTAGAGGGGGGGCGCGCCATGTCGCGACGCGAGCCCTTCGTGGTGCACGAAGAAGACTGCCCGGTCGAAGGGGCCGACGACGGGGCCTTCGGGCCCGTCCACTGGCGCACTCTCTTGAGCGGCGACCGCAGCCCCACCGACGCGCTGACCCTGGGTGTCGCGACCCTGGCGACCGGAGGACCCGAACGCCCCCGGCTCCACGCCCACGCGCACCCCGAGGCGTACTACATCCTCTCGGGCGAAGGCGTGGTCCACATCGCGGGAGCCGAGCACGCACTGCGCGCCGGAACGGCGGTCTACATCCCGGGCGGCGCGGTGCACGGCGCTCGCAACACCGGGACCGAGCCCCTCCGCCTGCTCTACGTCTTCCCCGCGGACTCCTTCGACGAGATCCAGTACGAGTTCCCCGAGGCGAGCCCCGAGGGCCCCGGCTGACGCGATCCGGTTCGCACCGTTCGCACCCGAGCACGACGCCTGCTGATATCCTGCCACGAGAGTGCCGGCAGGAGGAGCCTCGCGATGGCCGCCATGGAGTGGGTGCACGAGTTCGACCTGGTCGGGAAGCTGCGGCCGCCGCTGCCCATCGGCCCGGGGCCCCTCGGCAACCGCGTCTACTACGACGTCGAGAGCGGCGAGATCCGCGGCGAGCGGGTGCGCGGCACCCTTCACGGCGGTGGGGAGTGGGCCCTGATGGGACCCGACGGCTTCATCCGGATCGACGTCCGCCTGCAGGCCGAGACCCACGACGGCGCCTTCCTCTACATCCAGTACACCGGACTGCTCGAGCTGAGCGAGAGCGTGCAGGCCGCGCTCGGGCGCGGGGCGAGGACCGACTACGGCGACCAGTACTTCTACACGAACCCGCGCTTCGAGACGGGCGACGAACGCTACGCCTGGCTGAACACCAGCTTCTTCGTGGGGCGCGGTCGCATCCTTCCGGACCTGGGCGTCGAGTACCAGGTCTCGCGGGCCGTCTGAGCCGCGCGTGGCGGCGCGCATGCGACGCGCGGCGATCGGCATCTCGGCCCACCTCGGTTGGGCGGCCACCGCCACCGTGGTCCTGGGGCGTTCGGGACCGCAGGTCCTGCGCAGCGACCGGCTCGAGATCGCGCGACCGGGAGACCGCCAGGCGCTGGAGCCCTTCCACGTGGCGGGCGGCTTCCACGGCCTCGACCGGGTCCCGCGACCGGCAGACCCGAAGCGCAGCCTGGCCCAGGGGCTGCGCCGTCAACGTCGCACCACGACCCGCGTGCTCGGGAAGCTGGCCCAGGAGCTGGAGGCAGGAGGCTACCGGCTGGCCTTCGCGGGCCTGCTCACGAGCCGCGGTCGCGCCGCGGAAGATCTCGAGAAGGCGATCGGGTCGCACACGCAGATCCACATCGAGGAAGGGCTGGCGGTCCGGGAGTCCTTCCGCCTCGCTCTCGTCGGACTCGGCGCCGAGGTGGTCCCGCTGGATTCGAAGTCCCTGTGGGCCGACGCACCCGAAGCGCTCGGCCTATCGGCGTCCGACATCCGCTCCCGGCTACGCGCGCAACGTCCTCTCAACGAAGGCGCCTGGCGCAAGGAGGAGCAGAGCGCGGCGCTGGCCGCCTGGCTCGCCGCGCGTCGCAGGAGCCGCTGACGCCGGGACCCACGAGGCGGTACGATCGGGCCGCCACGCACCGCGGTCACGCCACCGGCGGTGCCAGGAGGAACCCCGTGGAGCTCCCTGCGATCGTCACCCTCCTCGCGATCCTGGAGTACATGTTCTTCACCATCCGCACCGGGTTCACTCGGCAGAAGTACGGCGTCGAGGCGCCGGCCACCTCGGGCCACCCGGAATGGGAGCGCTACTTCCGGGTGCAGCAGAACACCCTCGAGCAGCTTCTCGTGTTCCTGCCCGCCCTGTGGATCTTCTCGATCTTCCTGAGCCCGGCCGTCGCGGCCGGCATCGGCTGCCTCTTCCTGGTCGGGCGCCCGCTCTACTACCTGGGCTACGTCAAGGACCCGGCGCGCCGGACGGCGGGCTTCCTGCTCGGCTTCCTGGCCAACGCCGTTCTGTTGGTCGGCGCGCTCTACGGAGCCGTCCGCAGCCTGCTGTAGACCCTTCGTGTAGGATCTCCCAGGCGAGCCACCAGGGGGGATCCGATGAGCGGAGCCGCGCGACCGACCTTCGAGGAGATCTACCTGGAGCTCGCGCACCTGCTGGCGCGGCGCTCGACCTGCCGCCGTCTCGCGGTGGGAACCGTCATCACCTCCACCGACTACCGCCGCGTGCTGGCCGTCGGATACAACGGCAACGCCTCGGGCTTCGACAACGACTGCGACCGGGACGAGGCCGGCAACTGCGGCTGCCTCCACTCCGAGGAGAACGCCTGCATCAACTGCGACTGCGCGCGCTCGACCGAGAAGCTGGTCTTCGTCACCCACATGCCCTGCCCCATGTGCGCGAAGCGCCTCGTCAACCTCGGGTCGGTGGTGCGCGTGACCTATGCACAGAGCTACCGCAGCGACGTCGGGCTCAAGTCCCTCGAGGCCGCCGGCATCGAAGTCGTCCACTTCGACCCGCTGGATCCGTCGCGCAGCTCGGCGGCCTGAGAGCCCGAGCCGCCCGGGTCAGCGCGGCGCGCTCTTCCGGTAGCGAACGCCGCCCGGCGCGAACCAGCCCGCCTTCTTGCGGACCATCGGCTTCGGGTCCGTGTCCCGAGCCGCCTCGAGGGCCTGCACCGCACGCTCGTCCTCGTGGACCCAGCGAGCCACGACCTCCACCGCCATCGCGCGCACGTGGTAGAAGGGATCCCGGGCGAGAATCTCGATGGCCCGGGGCAGGACCTCCTCCACGCCGGGCCGGCAGTCTCCCGTCTCGGAAGTCTTGCAACGGTCGCACGCGATGGCGTGCAGGGTGTGGACGCGAACCCGGGGGTCGGGGTCCTCGAGCATGGCGATCAGGGCGGGCCACGACTCGGGGTCCACGAGCTGGTCGAGCGCCCGCGCGCAGTACATGCGGACTTCGGAGTTCGGGTCGGCGAGACCCTGCCGGACCGCGGGCAGCGCCGAGGGTCCGGCGTGCAACAGCCGGTGGAAGGCCTGCTTGGCGCGAACGGGGTCCCCCAGGTGACGGATCCAATCCGCCGGCTCTCCGGGCTCGAGCCAGGGGTTCATTGCGGTAGGTTAGGCCCGGGGTCCCGTGGTGCCAGCTCGGCGCGCACGGGCTCGGCGGGGGTCGGAGCCCGACGCGATGCACGACGTGGTGGTGCGGGAGTCGCCGATCGAGGGGCTGGGGGTCTTCGCGTCGGGGCCGGTGAGGGAGGGCGAGCTCGTCCGCCGCTTCCATCTGCTGCGCGAGCTCACCCCGGACGACCCGATCCGGGTCGAACGCGGCGAGTGCGTCGAGCACTGCACCTACCCCGACGACCGGGTCTTCCTGGTCGGCCCCCCCGATCGTCACTTCAACCACAGCTGCGACCCCAACGCCTTCAAGCGCTTCGTGGGCGACGAGATCCGGGTCCACGCCCGACGCCCGATCGCCGCCGGCGAAGAGATCACGCTCGACTACGGGATCAACACCCACGGCGGCGACCGCTGGCCCTGCCGCTGCGGCGCCGCCCGCTGCCGCGGGGAGGCGGTCCCCAGCTTCTTCGACCTGCCGCGCTCCATCCAGCTCGAGTACCGGCCCCTGCTGGCGGACTGGTTCGTGGCCCGCCACGAAGAGGCCGTCCGGGCGCTCGAGAGAGGACCCTGAGCGCAGCGGCTCCGAGTCGGCTCGCCGGCCTCGTCAGCTCAGCTCGAGCATCTTCTCGATGGGGCGGAGCGCCCTCACGCGCACGGGCTCCGGCACGTCCACCTGGGGCGTGAGATCGCGCAGGCAGAGGTAGAGCTTCTCGAGCGTGTTCAGCCGCATGAAGGGGCAGCGGTTGCACTCGCAGCTCTCGTCCATTCCGGGCGCCTGGATGAGCTTCTTGCCGGGAACGCGCTTCCAGATCTCGTGGAAGACCCCGTCCTCGGTCGCCACGATGGCCTCGCGCTCGGGCTCCTGACAGGCCCGGTCGATGATGCCCGTCGTCGAGGCGATGAAGTCGGCCTGATCCAGCACCGCCTGGTCGCACTCGGGGTGGGCCAGGACCTCTGCGTCGGGGTGCTGCATGCGCAGCTTCTCGAGCCCCTGGGCGCTGAAGAGCTCGTGGACCACGCACGCGCCGGGCCACACGATCAGGTCGTCGCGGCCCGTCTGCTTCGCGACGAAGCGCGCCAGGTGA
Organism: Myxococcota bacterium; assembly: GCA_028284295.1. Taxonomy (GTDB): domain Bacteria; phylum Myxococcota_A; class UBA9160; order UBA9160; family UBA4427; genus JAJDAN01. The sequence goes on from JANQSB010000225.1 coordinate 17,504, forward strand.
CGGTCGGGGGCGAAGACGAGGGGCCGGCCGGCGAAGTGCTCGGTCATCTTGACGGCGTTCGAGGAGGTGCAGATGAGGTCCGAGCGCGCCTTCACCTCGGCGCTCGAGTTGATGTAGGTCAGGACGGCGGCGTCCGGATGCTCGGCGCAGAACTTCTCGAACTCGTCCGGCGGGCAGCCATCGGCGAGCGAGCAGCCCGCATCGAGGTCGGGCACCACCACGGGCTTGTCGGGGTTCAGGATCTTCGCGGTCTCGGCCATGAAGTGGACGCCCGCGAAGGCGATCACGTCGCAGTCGGCGCCCTGCGCCGCACGGGCCAGGGCCAGCGAGTCCCCCACCACGTCGGCGAGGTCCTGGACCTCGGACTCCTGGTAGTAGTGGGCCAGCAGCAGGGCGCGCCTCTCGCGCTTCAGGTCGAGGATCGCCTGCTCGAGATCGTCCGGGAGGTCGGGGGCCTGCATGCTCACGCTGTCTTCCTGGCGGCCGCGGCCGCGGCGGGGGCGCGAAACCAGAAGCTAGCGGATCAACCGGGATCCGGGCCCTTCAGCAGCGTCGGCACCGCGTGGGTGCGACTGCGCACCGTGCAGACGCGGGTGCCGGGCTTGTGGCCGACGCGCAGATCGGAGACGTCGAAGCCCTCGGCGCACAGTCGTGCGTGGACGGCGGCGACGTCCTCCACCTCCCACGCCAGCCCGCCGAAGCGGTCGGCCTCGGCGTCGAAGGCCCGTCGGCCGCCCTCGGGCCGGTCGGTGTCCGGGAGCGCGCCCACCACCTCCACTGTCGTCCCGCCGACCCGGTAGAACTGGATCCGGATGCCGCGGGCGTCGAAGGAGCGGTCGAGGGCGAGCCGCAGCCCCAGGCGCTCGCCGTACAGCCTGGTCGCCGCATCCAGGTCACCGCTCGAGACGACGACGTGATCGAGCGCGGCCACCGTCTGCTCGGGCCGCGCATCGTCGACGGGCTCCGCGAGTCCGGCGTCGGCCTCTGGCGGCCCCACCAGTCCGACCGGGATGCCCCGGGTCTCGGTGGGAGCGAGCCAGGCTCCCTCCTCGCGGTCGTCCTGCTCGAAGACGAGGGCCGCGACCCCCGCTGCGGGCTCGGAGCCTGCCACGTCGCTGCCCGCGCGCTCGATCAGCTGCAGGGTCGTATTGCGCAGGACGAAGCGGACGCCGGGGTCCGTCGGCTCGCAGGGTGCGGGCTCGCGCCCGAGCAGGCGCGTGTAGTCCACCACTGCGACGTCGAGATCGTCGGCCGCCACCACGACTCGTGCGAGCCGTGCGATTCCAGGAAGAGCGGGCTGCATGGGGCCAGAGCATGGCACGTTCGCTATGCCTGCGGCGATGGAGGCTCGCCCCCTGGTCCGCCGACGGCGATCCGGACTCCGGTCCCTGGGGGCAGCCCTGGCGATCGCGACGGCCCTCGGCTGCGGCGACCCCGAGCCGGCCGGTCCGGGGCTGTTGCTCGTGACCGTCGACTCCCTGCGTGCCGACTTCCTCGCGTGCTACGGCGGCCTTCCCGGGATCGGCGAACGAATGTGCGCCCTGGGACGCGAGGGAGCCCGCTACGAGTGGGCCTTCTCGCCGTCCTCGAGCTCGGCGCCGGCGATCGCGTCCATCCTGACCTCCACCTACCCGAGCACCCACGCCGTCTCGGAGTCGGCGGCCTCCTTCCTGTCGGGAGCCCACCTGAGCCTGGCCGAGGCACTGGGCGGCGCGGGCTTCGCCACCGCCGCCTTCGTCTCCAGCCCCGAGCTCAATCGCTCCCGGAACCTGCAGCAGGGCTTCGAGGTCTACGACGACCACACGGTGCAGACCGCTCCCGGCGGCCTGCCCCACCGCAGTGCCGAGGAGATCACCTCCGCCGCCCTCGCCTGGCTGGACGAGGTGCGCGCGCCGTGGTTCCTGTGGGTGCACTACCGCGAGCCCCACGGGCCCTACCTCGCCAGCCCGCGCGCGTCGGACGAGGCCGCGTCGCCTGGCAGCGGGCGGCGGCTGCGCATCCTCCCCACGCCCCGCGGTCGCGGCGGGATCCCCAGCCACCAGGCGATCCCGGGGCTCTTCACGCTCGGGGCCTACGAGGCGCGCTACCGCGCGGAGATCCGGGTCGTGGACGCGTCGCTCGGCCGCCTGCTCGAGGCCGTGGATGCGCGCGACGAGCCCGTCGGCGCGGTGGTGACCGCGGACCACGGCGAAGCCTTCGGCGAGAACGGCTACTACCTGTCCCACGGACACGGTGTCGGTCTCGACCAGGTGCGCGTGCCCCTCTTCTGGCGGGCCCCCGGACCGAGCCGACCCGAGGAGATCCGGGTCGTGGTCAGCACGCTCGACATCATGCCCACCCTGCTGCGAAGCGCCGGCCTGCCGCAGCCCGACGCGCTGCAGGGCCGGGTGCTCCCGAGCGCCGAGGACCCTCCCGGTGCTCCCGAGCAGGCGCGCGCCGTGTACGCGCTCCACCCCGACGAGGTGGCCGTCGCGAGCAGCAGCAACTTCTACCTGCGGCTGCGGGAGCCCGTGACACCCGACTCGAACGACCTGGCGTCGTTCCTGCGCGCGACGGCCGCCCGCACCGCCAGCCTCGAGGTGCGCCCCGGGGCCGGATTGCCTCCACTCGAGCCCGCACGGCCGACGGGGATCACACCCCTGCTCGAGCCGCGGCTGGCGGAGTTCCTCTCGGGTGCCTCGGACTGAGCCCGGCTTCCGCGCCCCGCTCCCGGCACTCGCGCTGCTGCTCGCGGGCCTGCTGGCGGCGTGCGAGCCGAGCCCCCCGACGGACCCACCGCCGCCCGAACGCAGCTGGATCGAGCTGACCGTCGGAGGCATCCCTCCCGAAGACCGGCGGCTGCTGGTCCTTCCGCCTTCGGGCTTCCTGATCGACGTGCGCTTCCCGGCGCCGGACGAGATCGTGCCCGGCAGCCTGACCGTCTCGCTGCGACCGTGGACCACGGGTGACTCGACCGGGGCGGTACCCGGAGCGCAGGACGAAGAGCGCGTTCTCGAGCGGCCCCACGCCAGTCGCCGCGAAGGCGCCACCTTCACGGTGCCTGCCAGCGCACCGCTCGCGCCCGGCAGCTACACGATCTGGGCCAGCGTGTCGCGGGTCGACGGCGCGCGCGACGCCGTCTCCCTGGACGTGGCGGTGCGATACCCGAGAACGCCGCCTCCGCTGGCGGGCGGCCAGTGGATCCAGCTCGACTTCTCGGCCGACCGCGACGGCGACGGCCTGGCGGACTTCCCCGCCGACCTGGCCACCTTCGGCCTGGCAACCGGCCGCTTCCCGGCCGTCGACATCCGCGTCGAGGCCTGGGTGATCGACGAGATCGTCTCGCGCACGGCCGCCTTCTATCGGGCCAACCCCAGTGGACTTCCGCGGGGAGACCCGCTCGACATCCACTTCAGCCCCGACCCGCCCCGGGAGGGCGAGTACACCCGCATCTGCGTCGCCGGGCGAACCCCGGGAGAGGACTCGTTCATCGGCAACGTGCTGCTCGACCCGGGAAACCTCGACCGCGCCGACGACGCCTGCGACGACTACCTGCCGTCCGGCGTCTTCCCGCGCGAGCTGACCTACTACGCGGAGGCACCGGCCTACCGCGCGGCCTTCGGTCCGCTGCTCGACGCACCCGCCGGAAGCCACCCGCTGGACCGGGTGGTCGTCGGCCCCTTCCACGATCCGCGCGACCCGCTCCAGCAGGCCCGCAGGGAGGTCCTTCGGAATGGAGTCGAGACCTTCGCCCAGCTCGTCGCCAGCGTCGTCGCACACGAAGCCGGGCACGCCATGGGCCTCGTGCCCCCGGGCCCGCCGGGCGCGGGCCTGTTCGGCGGAACCGAGGACACGGACTTCACCCACAACCTGCGGCCGGACGGCTCGGTGCCGGAGGAGACCCTGCTGATGAACCCGGGGCCTTCGTTCGGGTTCGACGAGCTGGCCGGCACCAACGGCGCCGCGCTCCCACGACTGCGCGCGCTGAACTTCGCCTACCTGCAGGGCCGCGTCCTGCTCGAGCCGAGCGTGGACGCGATCCACCCTCCGCCGCGGGTGGCCGCGATCTCGCCGGTCTCGATCCAGCGCGACGAGAGCCTGCTGACCGTGATCGAGATCCAGGGTCAGGCCTTCCTCGACCCGATCGTGACCCTGGTCGGTCCCACCACCTTTCCCGTGCTGCCCGTGGGCGAGCTGCCCGCTGCGGAGGGCGGAGCGGCGACCCTGGTGGGACAACTGCTGACGCCGACCCTGATCCCCGGCCGCTACGACGTCGAGATCGAGAATCGCGACGGCCAACGGGCGCGCCTGCCCGGAGCTCTCGAGGTTCGTTGAGCGGACCGCTCGCTCGAGATCCCGGAACCCGGACGCCCTAGAGGTCCCAGAAGAAGTCCTCGTTGGTGAGCTCGGGCGTGTCGCCTTCCGACCCCCGGGTGTCCTCCACGCCGGCCTCCCCGGGGTCGCCCGATGCCACCCGCTCGAGCTGCTCGACGAGGTCGCGAGTCTCGCTCTCCCAGTACGACTCGGTGCCGAAGTGCGGGAACGCGTCGGGAAAGGCGGGGTCGTCCCAGCGACGCGCGATCCAGCCGGCGTACCAGACGAAGCGAAAGGCCCGCAGCGGCTCGACGAGTGCCAGGCTGCGCGGATCGAAGTCGCGGAACTCGCGGTAGGCGTCCACGAGGACCTCGCGCTGCCGTCGCGCCACGGTGTCGCGGCCCGGCACGAGCATCCACACGTCCTGCACCGCCGGCCCCACCACCAGGTCGTCGAAGTCCAGGAAGAACCAGCCGGCATCGCCCCGCAGCAGGTTGCCCGCGTGGCAGTCGCCGTGGATCGGGTGGAGCGGCACACCGACGGCCCGCTCCCGGTAGATGCGCGCCAGCTCCAGGGTCGCCTCGCGATAGCGGCGCGCGCACGACGGCGGGAGGAAGCCCTGCCCGTCGAGTCGCTCGAGAGCCTCGAGGGCCAGCCCCTCGTCGAGAGTCGGTCGGTGGGGAGTCTCGATCGCAGCGCCGACGTTGTGGATGCGGGCCAGCAGCCGTCCGAGCACGCGAAGCTCGTCGTCCGCCAGCTCGTCGGGGGAGCGCCCACCGGTGCGGGGCCACACCGCGTAGTAGATGGTCTGGCCCTCGTGGACCGACGCGCGCAGGGTCTCGCCGTCGTCGAAGACGAGCGGCGCGCACACCGGGATCTCTGCATCCCGCAGCGCGAAGAGCATGCGGTGCTCGTCCAGGATCGCCTCCCGCGACCAGCGCCCGGGCCGGTAGAACTTCGCCACCACGTGGCGGTCGTCGTCCAGGCGCAGGTCGTAGACCCGGTTCTCGAGGGCGTTGAGCGCCGTGCAGTGACCGGTAGGCGACAGCCCTTCCGCCTCGACCGCGGCCAGCACCCGGTCCGGCGACAAGCGGAAGAACGAGTCGTCGCGATCGGACATCGGGGCAGTGTAAGCTGTCGATCCGAATTGCCGGAGCGACACTGTTTCGTTAGCTTTCTCGGTGACTTATCCCGACACTTCCAAGTGAGACCCCCATCCATGAGCGCACCGACCCGCGACCGCCCCTGGCTGATCCGCACCTACTCGGGCCATTCGTCCGCCCGGGCCAGCAACGAGCTGTACCGCTCGAACCTCGCGAAGGGGCAGACCGGCCTCTCGGTCGCCTTCGACCTGCCCACGCAGACCGGTTACGACGCCGACCACCCGCTCGCGCGCGGTGAGGTCGGCAAGGTCGGCGTTCCCATCTCGCACATCGACGACATGAGCCAGCTGTTCGACCAGATCCCGCTGGATCGCATGAACAGCAACCTCACCATCAACGCGACGGCCGCCTGGCTGCTCTCCCTCTACGTCGCCACCGCCGAACGCCAGGGCGCCGATGCCTCCGTGCTCCAGGGCACGACCCAGAACGACATCGTCAAGGAGTACCTGTCGCGCGGGACCTACGTCTTCCCGCCCGAGGCCTCCCTGCGGCTGATCACCGACATGGTGACCTACAGCGTCGACGCGATCCCCAAGTGGAACCCCGTGAACATCTGCTCCTACCACCTGCAGGAGGCCGGTGCGACCCCGGTGCAGGAGATCGCCTATGCGATGGCGAACGCGGTGGGCGTGCTCGACGCGGTGCGCGAGCGCGAGGACGTTCCGGAGGAGGCGCTCCCGCGCATCTTCGGCCGCATCTCGTTCTTCCTGAACGCCGGCATCCGCTTCGTCGAGGAGGTCTGCAAGTGCCGGGCGATGACGGCCCTGTGGGACGAGCTCGGCCGCGAGCGCTACGGCATCGACGACGCCAAGATGCGCCGCTTCCGCTACGGCGTGCAGGTGAACAGCCTGGGCCTGACCGAGGCCCAGCCCGAGAACAACGTCATCCGCATCGTGCTCGAGAGCCTGGGAGTGACCCTCTCGAAGGACGCCCGGACCCGCAGCCTCCAGCTGCCGGCCTGGAACGAGGCGCTGGGGCTTCCGCGACCGTGGGACCAGCAGTGGTCCCTGCGCATCCAGCAGATCCTGGCCCACGAGACCGACCTGCTCGAGTACGGGGACATCTTCGAAGGGTCGAAGGTGGTCGAGGGACGCAGCGCCGAGCTGAAGGCCGAAGCCGTGGCCGAGATGCAGAAGATCCTCGACATGGGGGGCATCGTCTCGGCCATCGACAACGCCTACATGAAGCAGCGCCTGGTGGAGTCGCACACCGCGCGGGTGCGCGCCATCGAGGCGGGCGACCTGACGGTGGTGGGCGTCAATGCCTTCACCGAGAGCGAGCCCTCGCCGCTCACCGAGTCCGGCAGCGAGTCGATCCTGGTGGTCGACGACTCGGCAGAGCGCGAGCAGATCGAGCGCCTCGAGGCCTTCCGCAGCCGACGCAACGATGCCGACGTGAAGGCGGCACTCCAGAACCTGACCGACGTGCTCAAGAACGGCGGCAACGTCATGCCCCCCTCGATTGGCGCGGCCCATGCCGGGGTCACCACGGGCGAATGGGCGGACGCCCTCCGCGACCTGTTCGGTGAGTACCGCGCGCCGACCGGCGTGGGCGCGGCCCGGGGCGCGGCGGCCAGCGAGAGCGCGGAGGCCGTCCGCGAGCGGGTGGACGCCGTCTCGAAGAAGCTCGGCCGTCGCCTCAAGCTGCTGGTCGGCAAGCCGGGCCTCGACGGCCACAGCAACGGCGCCGAGCAGATCGCGGTGGCGGCGCGAGACGCCGGCATGGAGGTCGTCTACGACGGCATCCGCCTGACCCCGGAAGAGATCGCATCCTCGGCGCGCGACGAAGGCGTCCACGTGATCGGCCTGTCCCTGCTCTCCGGCTCCCACGGCGTGCTGGTGCTCGACGTGCTCAAGCGCCTGGCCGACCTGGGCCTGGGCGACGTGCCCGTCGTGGTGGGAGGCATCATCCCGGACAAGGACGCCGACGAGCTGCGCGAGGCGGGTGTCCAGCGGGTCTACACCCCCAAGGACTTCGACCTGACGCGCATCATGAGCGAGATCGTCGACCTGGTCTCGGATGCCGACTGAGGAGGAGCTGGCGGAGCGGCTCCTCGCCGGAGACCGCGCCGCCGTTCCCGAAGCCCTGAACCTCGTCGACGACGCGCGGCCCGCCGAACGCGAGCGCGCGCGACGGATGCTCGACACGCTGCAGCTCCGCTCGAAGGAGCTGCGCGCCGCGCGGATCGGAGTCACCGGGGCCCCGGGCGCGGGCAAGTCGACCCTGCTCGACGCCCTCGTCCGCGCCTTGCGACCGCTGGACCGGAGCGTCGGCATCCTGGCCATCGACCCGTCCAGCCAGCGCACCGGCGGAGCGCTGCTGGGCGACCGCTTCCGGGTGCGCTCCGGCGCCAGCGACGACGGCGTCTACCTGCGCTCGATGGCCGCGCGGGACCGGCTGGGCGGGCTCGCCGACGCCACGGTCTCGAGCATCGAGATCCTGAGCGCCGTCTTCGACCGGGTGTTCGTCGAGACGGTCGGTGTGGGGCAGTCCGAGGGAGAGATCGCACAGCTGGTGGACACCCTGGTCTTCGTCGCCCAGCCGGGCGCGGGCGACTCCCTGCAGTTCATGAAGGCGGGCATCCTCGAGCTGCCCGACGTCTTCGTCGTCAACAAGGCCGACACGGGTGCCGAGGCCGAACGCACCGCCCACGAGCTCGCATCCGGGCTGTCGCTGGGAGGCGATGTGGACGATGGCTGGCAGGCGCCGGTGATGCGGGTCTCGGCGCGCGAAGGCACGGGGATCGACGAGCTCGTCGCCACCCTGGACGCCCACGCGGAGCACGTGAAGGAGAGCGGCTCCCGCGAGACGCGCCGCGCCGCCGGCCGCGTCCACGCCGTCCGCAGCGCCGTCCGGGCGCGCTACGGGAGCTTCGGCCTCGAGCGCATCGGCGGCGACGAGGCCCTC